>CAXTBP010000010.1:21084-52530 GCA_964241985.1 uncultured Armatimonadaceae bacterium
AGAATGGGGAGCGGAAGCGCGTGAAAAAAATCACCGCAAAATTACCGCGCCGTCCGCTTGCAAAAAACAGGAATAGTTGTGCTACAATGGTTACCGTAAGGCAAAACTCGACTTTCGTCTGGTTTATCCCTTAACGGCAGCATGCGAACGAGGCGGTTCGCCCACCCAATGTCGGCAAATACAACGATGTAACTGCAGCGGAAATTTGTATGCAACGCGACACGGGAAAATAAGACTCATGGCTCTGATGGAACAGCGAATGGAAGAGCGGCAGGCGTCGCATTCCGCGCAAACCGCGCCGTCGCCGGGATCCGGCAGGAATGGCGTGGCGGTGGCGAACAGTAACGGATTGGCAAGCGACTCCGCCGTCACTGCAAGCAGTGCGCGATTCCACGCGGGCGTGGAAGGGGCCGTACCGTCCACAAATTTTTCCCGGCACTCCGACCTTGCGCCCGATACGGATGCAATAGCGGCATCGCCCCGCTGGCTTCCCGCGATGACCGTTCCCATCGGCAATCGTCAAGTCACGCTCCCTGCGTGCGCGGGCGGCGTACCCGACGTGACCTACCATGTAACCAAACGCGCGGGCGATGTGGTTTGCGCGAGCGCACTGGTTTTATTCCTTGCGCTTCCCTTGCTCCTTGTCGCGTTGATTATTTGGCTCGAAGATCGCGGCCCCGCCTTTTATTATCAAACGCGCGTCGGCAAGGACGGCAAAACGTTCCGGTTTTATAAATTTCGCAGCATGGTCGTCAACGCGGATGCCATCAAAGCCCAACTCGCCCGGGAAAACGAGGCCGACGGCCCTATCTTCAAAATGAAAAACGACCCGCGTATCACGCGCATCGGGCGTTTTTTACGCCGCTCCTCGGTCGATGAACTTCCTCAGCTCATCAATGTGCTCAGAGGCGAAATGAGCATTATCGGGCCGCGCCCGCAACTGCCGCGCGAAGTGGATTTATACACACCCATTCAGAAAAATCGACTTTTGGTGCAGCCCGGTTTGTTTTGTTTGCGCGAAGTGTTTGGGCGTTCCGCCGTCGGTTTCGAGCAGTGGATCGCGCTGGATCTCCTATATATCGAGCGGCGCGGTTTGCGAACCGACCTATGGATCTTGGCGCAAATCATGCCCGCCGTGGTTCGGGCCGACGGCGCATATTAGTATTCGGCGCGTACTCACTTTTTTTGCGCTTGGCTCCGCATGGCTTTTTCCTTGCATTGCGGGAAAATCCCTCGTATAGTTTAATCGGCGTTCGCCCGCGCTTTTACCGGTTTTCCATGAAGGAAGCGGTATAAAAACTAAGCGTGTGCGCCGCCCGAAATCAGTACTTTAACCCTGTGATTTGAAAGCGAAGCCAACACAGACCGTTGGCTCCATGCAGTGCCGCGCCTCTTTAATCATTTTGACCATTAAAACGGCACACGATAGTGCGAAGCGGGAACTAAGCGCGATTCAAGAACCGTAGAGCCGACAGGGCAACGGTTCACAATAGGAAAAGCGTCACACCGTTATCCATTGTTGAAATGCCAGTGAGCACGTTTAGAACGCGCGCCGAACGCTTTGCGCCCTGAGCCGCTGCGCCTTGGGTGAGAAGCCTGACCCAGCGAGCCAGCCAGCCGCCCCGTGCGGCACGACAGGACTTTTGATGCAAGACTCGATAGATAAC
Organism: uncultured Armatimonadaceae bacterium; assembly: GCA_964241985.1. Lineage (GTDB taxonomy): Bacteria > Armatimonadota > Armatimonadia > Armatimonadales > Armatimonadaceae > CAXTBP01. Next base: position 22,752 of record CAXTBP010000010.1, read on the forward strand.
GCTTCCGAACCGACCTCCAGTATTTCGCTGCGCGAATACGGCGACGTGCTACGGCGGCGGCGCGCCATTATTTTGCAAACCTTCGTTATCTTTTTGGTGGCGGGCGTTTTGTGGACGTTGTTTACGCCCCCGACCTACCGTGCGGTGGCGCGTCTGCTTTTGGAACCCGTGAGTTTCCAAATCAACCAAGTCAATGGCTCGGATCCGCTCGCGGATTTGTTCCGTATCAACACGGCGTACTCAATTTCTACCCAAGTCGAGCAGCTGCAAACCGATGAAATCCACAAAAAAATCGCCGACGCGCTCGGGCGTGGCGGCGACCTGCCGGTTATGTCAGTCGCGCCGCTGGAAGGCACGCAGATTATCGAAGTGACGAGCGAGGGCAACAACCCCGAAATGACGGCCCAAGCTCCCAATAAACTGCTCGAAATTTACGTGGATCAGGTGGGCAACCAAAACAAAAACCTGCTCACCAAAGCCTTAGAAAAAGCAAAATCACTCGCAAGCGACAGCGGCGACAAAACCCGCGAAGCCGAAATAGCCCTTAGCAAGTTCAAAAACGATCGCAAAGTTATCGATTTCGACGTGGACAAAGCGGATCAGTTGAAGCGTGTGGAAGGCTTAAAATCGGAGTACGCCGCCGCGCAAATCGCATCTGCAACCTCGCAAGCTCGCTTGGACAAGACCATCGTCGCCCAAAAATCGCCAGTTGCTTCCCCAACGCGCACCGATCTGGTTTCCGTCGCTGCCGACCCGTCCGTGCAAAAGCTGCAAGACGACATTTCCAATTTGCGTATTCAGCGCGAAGTACTGACCGGAAGGCTGACCTATTCCATACGTGATCTCGCCGCGCTCGACACGCAAATTAGCAAGCTGACGGAGCGTGAACGAAATCTCATTGCAAATTTCAAAGCGCGCAATGAGCGGATCAATCCGGTTGCCGCCGGTTTGGACGACTCGCTACTGAAACAAACCATCGAGAACGCCGCGCAGTCCGCGCAGCTTGCGGGACTTGGCAAGCAGCTGGTGGCGGAAACCGCGCGGTTAAACGACTTCCCAAAATGGGAGTCGGACTACCTGAAACTGCAGCGCGGCTATAACGATAATTTCAATACGAACAAAGAGTTCGCAAGTAGAATAGCTGTCTTAACTCTGCGAGAAGGCACGACCAAAGGTACTGCCTCCATTTTGCAGCGTGCGAGTGTTCCTTCCGTGCCCATCAAACCGAAAAAAGCACAAAATATCGTGATGGCCGGTTTGCTCGGCTTATTCTTCGGTTTGTGTTTGGCCCTGCTTCAAGAACTCTTCGACGACCGTATCAACAGTCCCGAAGAGGCCGAGCGCGTTTTGCGTTTGCCGAACTTAGGCCACGTGCCGATGATCGAGGAAGAGGGGTTGCGGCTTATCAAGGACATTTCGGCCTTTTCGCCGCTTATGGAATCCTACCGAACCCTGCGCTCCAATATTAACTTTGCCGCCGTAGGCAATCCGATCCGCTCGCTTGTTGTCACGTCGAGCGTGCCCGCCGAAGGAAAATCGACCACGGTCGCCAACCTTGCGATGGCGATGGCGCTGGATTCCAAGCGCGTCATCATCGTGGACGCCGACCTTCGACGACCGTCCCAACACAAACTGTTCAAGATTGATTCGTCGCCGGGGCTGACCGACCTTTTGGTCGGCACGCACACTATTGACGACGTTATCCGCGAAACCGGCGTTGAGGGCGTGTCGGTTATTCCTGCTGGTTCTCCGCCGCCGAACCCCGCCGAACTTTTAGGGTCAGCCGCGATGGGGCACTTGCTTGCAACCCTTGAAGCATCCGCCGACGTCGTGTTGTTCGACTCGCCGCCCGCGCTTGCCGTCGCCGATTCGGTTGTTTTGGCGTCGCGTACCAACGGGGTCGTTCTGGTTATCGCTTACGGGGAGACCAAGAAAACCAATACGCGCAAATCCATCGAAATTTTGTCGCGCGCTAATGCCCACGTTTTAGGCACGATCCTCAACCGAATGGACGGCCCGTCGAGCGGCTACTACTATGGTAAGTACTACGTCCCGGCGACTGCGGCGGGCATCACGGGCGGAAACGGCGCGCGCAACGGTGCGGCCCCTGCAGGCGCGCTTCCACCTGCCAATAATGGGAATGGCAGCAGTGGCAACAGTGCCCGTGTCAAAAGTGATTCAAAGGAAAATTAAACCATTTATGTTTCATTCGCATAAAGCGTCGGTTTGCGCTACGCTCGCGGTCTGCGTCGGGCTAACAGCGGTTTGCGGCGGTTTGGGCAGCGGCAGGGCATGGGCGCAGCAAACGCCGCCCCCGGCCACACCGCCTGCCGCTGGCGGTGGGAGCGTTGTGACATCGCCAACCTATAAAATCGCCGTGGAAGACGTTTTGACGGTGGATGTGGTGGATCGCCCTGAATTGTCCCGAACCATTCAGGTTATCAACGACGGAACGATCAACTATCCGTATGCCGGGCAAATCAATGTGGTCGGCATGACGATCAAGGATTTGCAGGAGCGGATTCGCAAGGCGGTCGCCAAAGAGTTCGTCAATCCGCAGGTCGTTATTTCCGTGACCCGGCGCGTGGAGCGCACGTACAGCGTTTTGGGCGAAGTGAAAAGCACCGGTAAAAAGGTGCTACGGAACGACAACTACCGTATTTTGGATGCTATCGCCGACGCCGGGGGATTAACGGGCGACCGACCCGAATTTTACGAAGCGCAGCTGACGCAGGCCCGGGCTGGAAATGTCGTCAAAATCGACTTGTATAAATTGCTCCACGACAACGATACGAGCCAAAACTTCAAACTCGAACAAGATGACGTTTTGTACATTACGTCGGTGGAAGCGGCCCAAGTACAAGTGCAGGTCGTCGGTCAAATGACCAAAACCGGGCCGGTCGTTATTCCGCGCAGCGGCTCCATTGTGGAAGTGTTGCAGCTTGCCGGGCCACCGCTTCCCAATGCCGAACTGTCGGCAGCGCGTATTGAGCGCGCCGGAACAACGATTCCGTTGGATTTGCGCGATTTTTACACCAAAGGCGTTTTGACAACGACGGAGCGTTTGCAGGCCGGTGACCGTTTGGTCGTGCCGGAAAACAAGCGCGAAATTACGGTAACGGGCGCGGCGGGACGCACCGGCCCAATTACCTACCCAGACGACCGGAACTTGACCGTGTGGAGTGTGTTCAACTTAACCGGCGGGCAAACCAAAGGCGCGGACTTAAAAAACACGACGCTGTTTCATAAGAACCCGGATGGAACCACGACCAGCAGCAAGGTGGACTTACAAAAGATGGTGAAAACCGGCGATTTGAGCGGCGACAAACCCGTTGTGCCCGGCGACACCGTTCAATTCAAAGAATCCGCTCCCCGAAAAGGGTTAAGTGCATTTGAAGCAATTGGCCTTATTACCGGTATTGCCACCGTGTACAGTATTTTCTTCCGCCGATAAAGGACGGAAGAAAATCATGAACGTTGCGCTTGTTTGCAGCAATTATTATCCATTTGTCGGTGGGGTAGAAGTCCACGCGCGGCAGGTGGCACACGAGATGGTACGTCGTGGGCATCGCGTCAAAGTGATTGCTGGCAACTTTGCGCCCTCAACACTTTCCAAGCATTTCAAGGTGCTTCAGGACGATTTGCTGGCCCCAGCGTATGCGGATTTCGATGACGACGGTGTGCCCGTTTATGCGCTCACACCGTCGCGCATTGATCGGGTGCGGATGCTCCCTATTGGTGTGCGCGCCATACCAAAATTACGCCGGGTAGCCTTTCATAGTTTGCGCCGAGTAGGGTATCGTGCCTACCGTTCGGTGTACACACCGCGCTTGGAACAGCTTTTGGCAGATGTGGATGTGGTTCATTCACTCACGTTCAATTACTTAGGTTGGACGGCTCAGCAAGTGGCTCATACCCGTAAAGTGCCCTTTGTCGTCACGCCTTTTGTGCATCCGCAACAGTGGGGCGATTGCCCCGATGATGTACACTATTACAAAAAAGCGCAAGCCGTGATTGGCTTGGTTCCAACAGACAGCGCTTATTTACATCAGATTGGTGTTGACAGCAAAAAGATACATACAATCGGCGTTTCGCCCGAACTGCCGCCGCAAAGCGATGGCCCCGCATTTCGAGATAAACACAACATTGCGCTCGACGCACCGCTTGTGGTTTATATAGGCCGTATGATGGCACAAAAAGGCGCGAAAGCCGTCCTTGAAAGCGCTGCGCACGTTTGGAAAAAACGACCGGAAACGCGCTTTGTGTTTATTGGCCCAATTGTTCCTGCCGAATCGGCGATTTTTGACAATTTAGATGGACGTATTTTATATCTTGGTAAAGTAGGCGCACAGGAAAAAGCGGACGCTTTGGCCGCCTGTGACGTGTTTTGTATGCCATCCATGTCAGAAATCCTGCCGACGGTTTATTTAGAGGCATGGAGTTTGAAAAAGCCCGTCGTCGGGGGCCGAGCGCACGGTTTGCCAGAACTGTTGGAGCAAAGCGGGGGTGGGATCGCCGCTGAGCAAACCTCTGAAGCGGTTGCCCAATCGCTCGACCAGCTTTTTGATGATCCCAAACTGCGGGGCGAAATGGGTGAAAATGGCTACGAGTTGGTAGAAAATAAATATTCCGTGTCCGCAGTAACCGGAGCGCTCGAAAATTTATACAGAAACGTACTCGACAAAAATTTGAATGACTAATTATAGCACAGACAAAAATCCATTTTATGCCGCTCCTGTTTTAGTAACCGGTGGTTGTGGTTTTATCGGATCGCATTTGGTGGAGCATCTAATCAAAAGCGGCGCGCAGGTTACCGTTTTAGACAATTTACAGGCGGGCAAATGGAGCAATTTGCTTCCTGTTAAGAATACGGATTTGCTCCACTGCATTGAAGGGGATGTACGCGATGCGCAAACCGTAAAGGACTTAATCACTGCGCTTAAGCCGCGCTATGTGTTTCATCTTGCCGCGAATGCCTCGGTTCCCGGCAGTGTTCAGGAACCCGAATACGATTTTGAAGCAAACACAATCGGTACGTTCCGCGTTCTAAATGCCGTGCGTCAACTGGAACCGGGTATTTGCCTAAAAGCCGTAACGGTGTCATCGGGAGCCGTGTATGGGGAGCCTGTTTCATTTCCTATTGGTGAAGCGGATTTAATTCGTCCCATTTCGCCCTATGGCGCAAGCAAATTGTCTTCCGAAACAAGCGCACGGATGTTTCATCATGTGTACCAAACCCCGGTCGTCATAGCACGTATTTTCAACACTTACGGGCCGCGTATGGCGCGCTTCGTCGTGCTGGATTTCTTGCGAAAGCTGGCAAAAGATCCGAAACGTTTGGAAGTGCTGGGAACTGGGCAGCAAGTCCGTGATTTTACTTATGTTGAAGACACCGTGCAGGCTTTGCTCTTGCTTGCGGTGCGCGGCGAAATGGGCGAGGCCTATAACATTTCTTCGGGACAAAGCCATTCGGTTACCGATTTGGCGCACCGGCTCATTGCCGTGCGAGGGCTAAGTGATCAAACCGAAATTTCCTATACGGGAATTTCATGGGTCGGTGATGCCCAGCGCTGGGAAGTGTCTATAAATAAGCTTAAAGGATTAGGATACGAGTCGAATTTTAGTTTAGATAAGGGTTTGGCACGAACTGTAGATTGGTTCGATACCGAAGCGGCAAGCGCGCTGATAAGTGGCGGGGTACAGTGACATTGCTGGCGGTAGATGGGGGCGGGCAAAAAGCGCTCGTGACCGGTGCGGCGGGGTTTATCGGCTCGCACGTCGCGGAACACTGTCTGGCGCTCGGAATGCAGGTCGTTGCCACCGACGATCTATCCGGGGGCTTTCAGGGAAATGTTCCCCTCAGCGCGGTTTTTGTGCCTGGTGATCTAAAAGACGACAATTTTGTGACCCGCTTTTGGGAAGAACATGGCCCTTTTGATTTCGTGTATCACTTGGGTGCTTACGCCGCCGAGGGTTTGTCGCATTTCATTCGGCGCTACAACTACCAAACCAATCTGGTCGCGTCGATTAATTTAATCAACGCGTCGGTCAATCAGGAGCGTGAGCAAAACAAGGCGCTTTCCTGCTTCGTGTTTACGTCCAGTATCGCCGTGTATGGGGCCGGACAAACCCCGCTCCGCGAAGGCGTAATCCCGCTTCCCGAAGACCCGTATGGAATTTCCAAATACGCGGTCGAATTGGATTTGAAATCCGCCCACGAAATGTTCGGTTTGCCGTATGTGATTTTTCGCCCGCACAACGTGTACGGCGAGCGGCAAAATATCGCCGACCGGTATCGAAATGTGCTGGGAATTTTCATGAACCAAGTTTTGCAGAACGCTCCGATGAGCGTTTTCGGCGACGGTTTGCAAACCCGCGCGTTTTCGCATGTAGACGATGTCGCACCGCTCATCGCGCGCGCGCCGCTCGTGCCTGCCGCCCAAAACGAAATATTCAACGTCGGCGCGGATACGCCGCACACCGTTTTACATTTGGCGCATGAAGTCGCCCGCGCATTTGGCGTACAACCGAACATCGTGCATTTGCCCGCGCGCTCCGAAGTGGTTCACGCTTTTTCTGATCACACCAAAGCGCAAACGGTTTTTGGGCCACTGCCGCCGCCCATCGCGCTGCGTGACGGAATTGAACGGATGGCAAAATGGGTAAAGGCACGCGGGGCCGCCTCGCCCGTCGTGTTCGAGGCTATCGAGGTTGAGAAAAACTTGCCGCCTTCGTGGCGAGTGCGGTAGCGTTTCTGCGGGCGCGGCGTGATATAGTTTTTGCGTAGGCAGTCAAGCCGTGGAAAACACCGGCGCGAAGCGTGAATTGATGCTTGTCCGACAAAAGATGGGCGCGAAAAAGGAATACGATTTATGAGCGTTGCGCCTCCTTTGCTCAGCGCTCGTTTTGGAAGCGGCCCGCTTCCGCGAAATACAGGATCCGGTAAACCGTTCACGCCTACCGTCGGTGTCGGTGTCGGGCCGGGTGGGTTTGGCGGCCCGGCGGCTGCGGGTGCGACAGCAATCGTCGTTACCCTCATCGCAACTGTTGCTATGCTCTCGGGCGCGGACGCGCAGCGCGTTCTGTTGACGGCGAGTTTATCGATGACGCTGTTCGCGCTGATCAACTTTGCGCCACCCGTCGGCGCAATCGCCTCGCTTATCTATCTTATGTGCGTGGGTGGATTGAAGCGCGCTTTGATCCCGGTTCTTGGTTATGTTGCGCTTGATCCCCTTTTGATGGCCGTTCCACTCGTGGTTGGTTTGATGACTTTGAACCGTATTATCCAGCGCCAAGTTCCACGTGATACCCATTTGGACAAGATCATCCTTGCCTTTTTGTTTTTAATGGCGCTTGAGGTTTTCAATCCGTTACAAGGCGGTCTTGCCATCGGATTTTCGGGTGCTTTCTTTTATATCGTTCCCGTTCTGTGGTTTTACATTGGTCGCCGAGCTGCAACGGATAAAACTATCAAAGGAATGTTTATTGCCTTCGTGATAGTTGCCTGTATCGGAGCTATTTATGGTTTGTACCAAACGTGGTTTGGTTTCTCCGACGTTGAAAAACAATGGCTTGCTATCACAAAGAACGATAGCGGACTGCATCTGGGAAAAGCGACGCGCGTTTTTTCCGTTTTTTCGTCCTTCGCGGAATATTGCCACATTCTCATTATTGCTTGTGTGTTTTGTTTCGCGGGTGTCCTGAAGAAAAATCGCTTACTGATTCCGCTTGTGGTTTTTTTGTTTGTTTGCATCGTATTGTCGTCGAGTCGCGGCGCGGTGCTTAGTGTCTTGTTTGGCTGTCTTGTTCTATGGGCTGTGCAAGGCAAAAAAATAAAGTCGTGGATTCCACGCTTGATCCTTTCCGGCATAGTGGGCGCAGCAACACTGGTTGTTGGCATCGGGCAGGTATCGAACAACACAAAACAACTGGACGCTGTTACCTCGAACTTAGTGGATCATCAAGTTAAAGGATTGACCGATCCTTTTAATGCGTCAAAAGGCTCTACTGGTGGGGCGCATCTGTCGCTTATATGGGGCGGTATAACTGCAGGCTTCCGTAATCCTTTAGGGACAGGATTGGGGGCGACAACTCTTGCCACAGGTAAGTTTGATACCGGAGGCGCTAATATAGCGGGGACGGAATCCGATTACGGCGATATGTTTGCCTCGCTTGGATTTGTCGGTGGCTTTTTGTATCTGTACATCATATACCATACGTTAAGGACGATTTTTTCAATTTGGCGGAAAACACGCAGTTTTGCTTCCCTATGCGTAATGGGAATGCTGATTGCCGAGTCGGGCTTGTGGATGCACAGCGGACACTATGCAACAACAATGATTATCTGGTTTAGCATCGGATGGATTGGGCGCTATGAGCTGCAGGAAAAATTGAAGTCCAGTCAAACGCAAAAAGCACGATTCCGTCCGCAAGCACGTCGGCTTACGGAACCACAAACCGTGCCACAATCCATTTCTCCTATCCCTGTACCCTCCTCGGTTTTCGTTCCTGCCGGTGGAGGTAAGATGGCCGATTTAACCGCACAGGAAAGCTAAAAATGATTGCTGGACAAAAGCGGTACACCGGGCGATTAGCTATAGTAACTCATAATGTCATTAAGGGCGACGGTCAAGGAAGGGCAAATCTTGAAATCGCACACCATTCGGTGAATGAAGGTTTCCATGTGACTCTAATCGCCGATAGAGTGGATGAAGCGTTAGCTGCGCTCGAATCGGTGCAGTGGATACCTGTACAACCCAAAATGCGGGGCAGTGCGCTCTCCCATGGTTTGGAGTTCGTGCAAAAAGCCGACCGATTGTTGCATCGGATGAAAAACGAGTTTGATATTATTCATGGCTATGGCTACACATTGAGCGTACCGCACCACGTTAATACATCGCAGTTTGTGCATAGCGCATGGCGTCAATCGCCGATGCACGTCGCCAAAATCAACAAAAATCCATACGGACTTTATCAATGGCTTTATTCTACTGTTAACACATGGGGAGAGTTGAGGGCATATAGTCAGGCTCAGGCCGTGGTTGCCGCGTCATCAACCGTGGAAAAAGAGCTGGAATCTATCGGGGTCGCGCCCGCGCGCCTGCGCGTTATTTTGAACGGAGCGAATTTGCAGGAATTCTACCCCAATAAAGCGAACGCCCGCAGTTTCCGAGAGCAAAATAACCTGCCCACGGAGGCGCCGCTTGCCTTGTTTGCCGGGGATATACGAACGAATCGTAAAAACTTGGACACGGTTTTACGTGCTTTCGCTCAAATTAAAGCGCAGTCGCCCACACATCTCGTGGTTCTTGGGCGGGTCGAAGGCAGTCCTTTTCCAAAAATGGCGCGGGACTTGACTATCGACGACCGTGTTCATTTTTTAGACTTTCGGCGCGATGTACCCGACATAATGCGGGCAGTCGATTTTTTCGTTTTTCCGTCGCGCTATGAAGCGTGCGCTTTGGTGCTGGTAGAAGCCATTGCTTCGGGGCTGCCCGTCATCACGGCGAAAACGACGGGGGGAGCAGAAGTGCTCACCCCTGACTGCGGCATTTTACTTGACGATCCCAACAATGTGGACGCTTTGGCGCAGGCTATTGCGCGTTTAGGAGAAGATACAGGACTGCGTGAATCGATGTCGGTGGTGGCTCGACAAGAAGCACATAAGTATTCATGGGACAAAATCGCGGCAAGTTATTTGGATGTATACCGCACGTTTCTTTCCTAAGCGATGCTAATGAAGCAAACGATAAAAACGATAAAGCAAAGCCTGTGCATTAGCACCAAAATTGCGAGTGATCTGCCAATTACTAAGTTAGGGCGACGTTGAAGTGTGGCGAACTGCGGGCCGTGCAATTTTGGATTAAAATGGTACATGAACGCGACCGATAGAACAACGGTTCCGCCGCCTACATCTCAGGGCGCACGGCCCGCGCCCTATCGTATGCTGGATGCTTGGCGCGGGGTTGCAAGTTTAGCCGTCGTAGCTTTCCATTGGAGCGAGATCGCAGTACACAACAATCCCGAATTATCGCAGCAGCCTTTGTATTCTTTTGCCGGATTTGGCTGGTTGGGTGTACAGATCTTTTTTGTTATCAGCGGTTTTTGTATTGTGGCTTCCGCCGCCGGACTGCTTGGCAAAGGTGAAGCGCAGGCCGCATCCAAAGGCTACCCTTTATCATCGGCTCAATTGCTGAAGGTTTATTTGACCGCACGGGCGCGGCGGATTTATCCTACCTATTGGGCAGGACTTGCGCTCGTTTTGCTATTTAGCTGGGCGGCGACGCAAATGGCACGAGCGGGACGTATCCCTGACAACATTTATACCCATTTCGACGCAGCGCACTTGCCGCTCCCTGCAATCATTACTAATATTGCGCTGCTTGCCGTACCGCTGCATCAGGGGCTTTTCCTTACAGTTGCTTGGACGCTATGCTATGAAGTTGCCTTTTATGGCATAATCGGGGTCGCATTGGGAGTGGCAGCATGGACGTCTGGTACGAAAAGAGCCGCCGGTAATAGTGTCGGCACGTTACTGAATCTTTTACACGGCGTAACGCTCGGCAGTTTATTGTGGCTTTGTGTTGCTCCAAGCCAAGTGATCTTCCCATTGGAATTATGGCCGCAGTTTGGACTGGGCATCCTACTATATGATCTGTTAATGGTTGTAAATCCGGCGCGGAAACGCGTTGCAGTTTTGGCGTTTGGTGGAACGCTCTTTCTAATTCTAGTCCTTGTGGTTTTTCATAATGCTAACGTTGGCGCAATGGGGCAGCCTATACGTCTTGCATTTCCGACAAGTGGTGCATTTACTCTTTTTTTGCTGGCGACGTACCGTTACGATAGTGCTTTGATGAACAAAAATTGGGCGCGTTGTTTAGGGTTTGTCGGATTATTTTCATACAGTTTATATTTGACTCATACAGTTACGATTCGCGTTGCCGGGCAGTTGCTCCAGCGGACGCATTTGTTCCCGCGATTCCACATTTTTGTTTTTGTTCTCGTCACCGCGATTTCTGTTGCGGCGGCGTATCTGTTTTTTCTTATGTTCGAGAAACCATTACTGGCGCGTCGTAAAATTCAGCAGGAACCAGTTCCGTAGTGCGTCCTGAAAAAAGAAGATGGTATTAGCCAACAATATTGTGTGACAAGCAGAGTTATTTGGTCGGCGAATCTTTACGGTTCTCTGAAAATCGATGAAGCGTTTAGAAAACAAGATATAATAGGTGCGGATTTTTGAATGAGGTTTTTATGAGTTTTGGCAGTGCGATACCATCTGCAATTTCCGCTCCGACTTCGTCAGACGAAGTCACCACTGAAGTTACCACGAATGGTGTGCAGTCGGGAGGTACGGTCGCGGAAGCTTCCGGCGCGGTATTAACCACAAATCGGCCCCGTGATTATATGTTGTCGGTCGTTATGCCGGTGTACAACGAAAAAGCCACGCTGCTTGATATTATCGACCGAGTGCGCGCCGTCGAAATTCCTAAAGAAATCATTTTGGTAGACGATGGGTCGAAAGACGGAACTCGCGATTTGCTCAAAAACGCGGTCGAAGGTCGATTTCCCGATGTGCGTGTGTTCTATCATGAAGTGAATCGGGGTAAGGGCGCGGCGACGCGCACGGCGATAAGCCACGCAACAGGCGATTTCGTGGTCGTGCAAGACGCCGATTTGGAATATGATCCGCGCGAATACTTTCGACTTTTGGAACCGCTGCTTGATGGGCGCGCCGATGTCGTGTTTGGTTCGCGTTTTATCGGCAGCGGCCCGCACCGCGTTTGTTTTTTCTGGCATCGGGTTGCTAACGCCCTTTTGACCACGCTTTCCAACATGACTACGAACCTGAACTTGACCGACATGGAAACGTGTTATAAAGTGTTCAAACGAGAAACCATTCAAGGAATTAAACTCAACTGCAACCGCTTCGATTTTGAGCCGGAAGTGACGGCAAAAGTCGCGCGCTGGTTCGACCCAGAAACCAAGCTCCGCTGCCGCATTTACGAGGTAGCGATTTCGTATAGCGGACGCGATTATACCGAAGGCAAAAAGATTGGTCTAAAGGATGCTTTTTCGGCTGTTTGGACGATTGTTAAATACAAGTTTGTGGATTGAGTGAGCGCAGGCAACCCGTGACGAACGTTGTGCTTTTGCCCAATATGGTCGAGTATCATGCCGTTAGCATGAAGCGGTACGCCCGCGAACTCGCGCACTTTTTGCCGTTGGTCGCGGATGAAACGTGGCAGTTCGAGGAGTTGGTTTGCCACCACGATGAGTCTCTGTTGCGCCTCCTCGGCCCCAAGTTCGGCCCGCAAATGGCGAGCCGTTTGGGGCGGTTCGTCAAATATCCACAGATGGCACGACGGGCACAAGGCGATGTGTTTCACGTAATGGATCACAGCCACGCCAACCTTGTCGCCGCGCTTGATGTGGAAAAAACCGTTTTGACGTGTCACGATATTATCCCATATCTTGCCGCGCTGGGTAAAATTCCCATTCCCGCTGGCCGGGTTACCCGATATACCTTTCCGAGCCGTATCACACAAATGAAACGTTGCCGGTTCGTAATTACCATATCCGAATCTACTAAGCGTAATTTAATCGAAGACGCGGGCCTTGCGCCCGAACAAATTGTGGTTGTCTATTTCGGCATCAATGACGTTATGTCGCCTATTGCTCGAAACGGCGACGCGCGAGAACGCGCGAGCGCTTTGCGTCAAACGTTGGGCCTGCCCGGCGGCGCGAAGGTCATTCTTCAGCTTGACACTGGCTCGCGGTATAAAAATACTCCTGCGCTGCTCCATGCGATGAAAAATCTGCTTAATTTGCCGGATTTGAAAGAAAATTTGTACTTGGTGCGCGTCGGATCGGATTTGTTCCCGGATGACACCGCGCTTGCCCAATCGCTGGGCGTTTTACCGCGCATCGTTATAGCGGGTAAAGGAATGAGCGACGAAATTTTGGCGGATTATTACCGTATGGCGGACGTATTTGCATTCCCGTCGCTGTACGAGGGGCTGGGTTTGCCCCCAATAGAGTCGCTGGCCTGTGGTACACCCGTAGTGACTTCCAATGTCGCGTCATTGCCCGAAGCGGTCGGGAATGGTGGCTTGACAGTTGATCCACAAGATTACGACGCGCTCGCAGACGGCTTGCGGCGCGTCCTCACCGACAGTACTCTGCACGCCGATTTGCGTACCAAAGGTTTGGCGCACGCCGCGCAGTTCACGTGGGAAAAATGCGCCCGCGAAACGCTTGCGGTCTATGAACGGGTTGCAAAAAGCGCATGATTCAAGCATTCCGTCCCGCCTGCGCCCTTGATGATAAAATTAACCGGACTTGAGTTAATGAAAGTAATCATCACCGGTGTTGCCGGTTTTATCGGGGGGCATGCGGCCCGGACGTTTTTGGAGCAGGGCGCGTCCGTTGTCGGGATTGACAACTTGTCGCGCAAAGGGAACTCGGAAAATCTGCAATGGCTGCGCGGGCTACCCGCCGACTTGCCCGGCGATTTTACCTTTATCCACGCCGACATCCGCAACGAAACCGACATGAATCGGGCGTTTGCGCAGCACAAAGACGCCACTGCCGTTCTGCACCTTGCCGGACAGGTCGCCGTTACCACGTCGGTCGTGAGTCCCCGCATGGATTTTGAGGCCAATGCGCTGGGGACGCTGAACGTTTTGGAAGCCGTGCGTCAGAACTGCCCCGAAGCGGCGGTTTTGTATTCGTCCACCAACAAGGTGTACGGGGGCATGGAAGAAATCGTGATCGTGGAAAAGGACGGGCGCTACGCCTACCGGGATTTGCCCGGCGGAATGCCCGAAACCACGCCGCTGGATTTCCACTCACCCTATGGCTGCTCCAAAGGGGCGGGCGATCAGTACGTGCGCGACTACGCCCGTATCTACGGCCTCAAAACCGTCGTGTTGCGCCAGTCCTGCATTTACGGCACGCGGCAGTTCGGTATCGAGGATCAGGGCTGGGTCGCGTGGTTCACGATTGCGACCGTTTTAGGCAAAAACATCACGCTGTACGGCGACGGCAAGCAAGTGCGCGACGTGCTGTGGGTCGGCGATTTGATCAAACTGTACCAAGCCTGCATCGAAAACATTGACACAGCCAAAGGCAAAGTCTACAACGCGGGCGGCGGGCCGAACTATTCTATGTCGCTTTTGGAACTGCTCGACTTTTTGGAAAAACTGTCGGGGCATCCGATTATCACCAATAAGGCGGACTGGCGACCGGGGGATCAGAAAGTGTTCGTCGCCGACATCAACAAGGCGCAAAAAGAGTTGGGCTGGTCGCCGAGCGTGACCCCGGAAGAGGGCGTGCGCAAGTTGTGGGAATGGACGGATCCAAACCGAGAACTCCTCCATGCCGTGTTAGGGTAGTTTTTCACCTATGCCGTCACCTGTTACTGCCCCGCTTGCGGATGGCCCGCCGGTTCCTCCCGGCGGGACGGGAACCCATGTCGCAGGTGGCGCGGGCGCGCCGTCGTCGGTGCGAACCGTTTTGTTTCTCGACCACACAGCAAAATGGAGCGGCGGCGAAATCGCGCTGTTGCGAACTTTGCAGGAAATGGACACGTCGCGTGTTCGGCCCGTTGTCGTGCTGGGCGAGGACGGGCCGTTTGCGACGCATTTGCGCGAATCGAATATCGAAACGCGCATCGCGCCGCTGGGCGAATCGGCCCGCGAAGTCCGTAAAGGCTCGCTCACACCCGGCGCGCTTTTGGGAAAAGTGGGCGTTCTGGGCGACTACGCGCGGTACGTAACCAAAATAGCGCAAATCGCCCGCGAAACCGGCGCGTCGCTGATCCATTGCAATTCGCTCAAGGCCGACATATACGGGGCGTTCGCCGGAAAAAAAGCCAATGTGCCGGTTTTGTGGCACGTTCGGGATCATATCGACCCGTCGTATTTGCCCGGCCCGGTCGTCAAGGTTTTTCGCGCCCTTGCCAGCAAAATGCCCGCGTTTGTCGTGTGCAATTCGCAAAGCACGCTCGATACCTTGTTTCCGCCCAATGAGCCAAAATGGAAAAAGCGGCGCGAAACGTGCGCGGTTGTCCACGACGGCATTACCTCAAACGCATTGGCGCACACGCCGACGCCCGTTGTGACAGGGCGGTGGAAACACGAAGTTCCGCGCGTCGGTATTTTGGGGCGTTTGGTCGAATGGAAAGGACAGCATGTTTTTTTGCAGTCCGCGCAAGCCGTTTTGCAAACCGGCGCGCGGGCTGAGTTCGTGCTGATCGGCGGGGCCTTGTTCGGTGAAGCCGACTACGAAGCCAAATTAAAAGCGCAGGCCGAACCCATAGGCGAGGCCGTCACTTTTACCGGATTTCAGAGTAATGTGCCCGAACTGCTGAGCAATTTGGATATTTTGGTTCACGCGAGTATTACACCCGAACCGTTCGGGCAGGTAGTGACCGAAGGGTTGGCAGCAGGCTTGCCCGTAGTCGCAACCAACGCGGGCGGCGTTCGTGAAATCGTTACAAATGGTGAAAACGGGATTTTGACTTTGCCGGGCGACGCTGACGCGCTGGCGGTAGCTCTTATCGACCTGCTGCAAAATCCCATGCGCGCGCAAGAATTAGGCCGTGCGGGCTGGTTTCACGTGCGGGCAAATTTCACTGCCCGCCAAACGGCGGAGCGGCTTGAAGCCGTGTATGATAAAGTGTGGAAAAACCGACCGTGAAGCCGCTCCGCGTGGCAATCGTACACGACTATCTCGCCCAAGCGGGCGGGGCTGAACGTGTTATCGAAGCCATGCACGAGCTATGGCCGGACGCGCCCATCTATACCTCCGTCTACGACCCCAAAGCAACGTTTGCGTGCTTCAAGGACATGGATATTCGCACGTCGTTTTTGCAGCGTCTGCAAATGGCTCGCAACGCCAAAACGCACAAAATGATGCTGCCGCTGTATCCTGCCGCGTTTGAGCATTTCGATATGAGCGGCTATGATGTTGTGGTATCGAACACGACAAGTTTTGCCAAAGGCGTTATTACCGGGCCGGAAACCTGCCACATTTGTTATTGTCATACGCCCGCCCGGTTCGCGTGGCGTTACCATGAATATATTTCGCAGGGCAACTTTTCCAAATGGCAAAAGCGCGTTTTGCCGTTCATGGTGCATCAACTGCGGACGTGGGACTTACAGGCGGCGGGCCGCGTCGATTATTTTTTGTCCAATTCGTTCAACATCGCCCGGCGCGTGCAAAAATACTACGGGCGCACGTCCGATGTTTTGTATCCGCCCGTCGATACAAGGCGGTTTCATATCGCCGAAAATCCCACCGCCGATTATTTTCTGGTCGTATCGCGGTTAGTCAGTTACAAAAAAGTGGACTTGGCGGTCGAGGCCTGTACGCGATTGGGCCTGCCGCTGAAAGTGGCGGGCGGTGGGCCGGAACTTGAGCGGTTAAAGGGAATGGCGGGGCCGACCGTCCAGTTTTTAGGGCGCGTGCCGGACGGGCAAGTCGAAGACCTGTTTGCCAACTGCCGCGCCTTTTTATTTCCCGGCGAGGAAGATTTCGGTATCGCGCCCCTCGAAGCCATGGCCTGCGGTCGGCCCGTGGTCGCTTTTCGGGCGGGCGGGGCGATGGAAACCGTCGTGGAAAACAAAACCGGCGTGTTTTTCGACGAGCCGACGACTGAATCCCTGATGGACGCCTTAAAGCGTGTGGACGATTTGCCCATTCACAGCGAGCGCATTCGCGCCCACGCCGAAACCTTCGATACCAAATCGTTCCAGCACCGTTTACAGGCGTTTGTGGACAACCACGTCCGCGACCACCGCGCCTTTTACGGGCGAATGTCGCCTGGCAAATAAATCATCCAAACTAACGTAAAGCGAGGACTGTGGCGTGGAACCGCGCAAAAGCGATCCGTGGGAAGACCGTGAGCGCGAGCGCTCCAAGCGCGAAGCGTGGCGGCAAAAGAAACGCGCCGCATCCAGTGGTAGCAGCCAAAGCATTGGAAGCGGCGACATAGCCAATCCGCTTGCGTGGGAAGGCGGCTTCGACTGGGCAAACAATGCATTGCCGCTCGGTTTGCTTGTTGCCGTCGCGCTGCTTCTGCTCGCTTCGGTTCCGTTCGACGGATTATCCGGCGCGCTCCTTTACCGCTCGTTTTTCACCAAAGCCGGAAGTATTCTGCTGCTTTTTTTGGCGATTGTCGGAGGCGGAGGAATTAACAAAAGCGCATGGCGCGACAGTTGGCGCGGCCCGCACCCATTTTTGCTTCTTCTGCTCGCTTGTTCGGTTGTCAGTTTGTTTCTTGCCCCGTACCGTGGCTACGCCGTTCTTGAGTTTGTGCGGCTTGCCGATGGCATCGCCGCGTATTCTATCGCCGCCTATGCGCTCCGCAATCGGGGCAAGCAAGCCGCCGTTTTAACGGTCGGACTTGTCGGATTGGGCTGCCTTGTCGCGCTGGCGCAAATCGCCGAAATCGGGCAGGCGCAGGGCGGCTTCCGGGCCGAAGTCGCAATGGGGCGGTTCGGCGCGCACGGCAATATCGGCTCCACGCTTTTGCTGTTTTTCCCGCCCGCCCTTGCGCTTGCCGTTTGGCCCGATTTAGAAGAAAAGCGACGCATCGCGGCAATTTGTGCGACGCTCGTTATCGGATGCGCCCTCATTGTTGAACGCGCCCGGTCGGCATGGGTCGGCGCGCTCGCCGCGCTGTGTGTTTTGGGCGTGTGCTACGTTGTTTCGATTTTGGCGCGGCGGGGCGAGGATAAAGCGGGGCGTCGGCGCGTCGGTGCGGTGGGAAGGGAAAACCCACTTGCGCGGGCCGTGGGTTCGCCGCTGACAGTTGTCGGTATCGGTTTAGTTCTCCTCGTCGTTTTTGGCGGCAGTTACTTAAAAATTCTGGGCGGACGCGCGGCGACTCTGACCGGCGGCGAAGCGACACAGGGCGCGACATTTCAGTCGCGCTTGGTCGCATGGAACGGGGCTGCGCGTATGACCCGGGAAAAACCCCTCACGGGCTGGGGACTGGGGGCGTATCCGGTTCTACAGGGACGCTGGACACACATCGGAGACGAGGTCGAAACCGCGCTGCAAAACGGAACCGATAACGTAAGCCTTGCGCACAACTATTATCTGCAATGGGCGGCGGAAACCGGATACCCCGGCTTGTTCCTGTATGGCGCGTTTGTCGCCGCCTATGTCGCCGCCTTGATGGTTCGTTTACCCGGCCTCGCTTCGTCGTATCAAAAAGCGGTGGTTAGCGGGGTTTTGGCGCTCGTGGTCGGCAGCCATGTGGACGCACTCGCCTCGCCCGCGCACCATTTTCACGGGGTATGGGCGCTGATGTGGACGTGGATGGGCTTGGGGGTGGCCGCGCTTCGCTCGCCGGTGGCGGTTTTCGGCGCGGCGCTCGATTCGGGTAGTACGGAGGATGCGTCATCCGCAAAAAGCGCCGTATGGGGCACGGGCCTTGCCGGAGTTGCGGTTGGCGGCGCGTTTGTGTTTGTTATTGCCGCGTATGCAGACCGCATCGTAGCCCAAGGCAAACAAGCGCCGCGCGGAACCTTTGAAGTGGTCGCAGCGGGCGGGGGGCCGGGGCAAGCGGGCGCGACGCTTGCTTGGACAGCTCGCTTCACCGACCCAAATCGTGTTTCGCAGCCGACCTCGCCGGGAACGTTGTGGAGTGTGCAAAGCGATAGCGCGCCAACCAATGCGAGCATCGCCCGCGCCGCACAGTTATCTCTGTTCGTGCCACCGCTTTTCGACCCCAGCGCGCCGGACTATGAAGGGCGCAATCGCCGCTCCGAGTTCCGCGTCCTCGTTCCTGCCGAAGCGGTTCGCGCGGCCCAAACGGCGGCTCCCAAGCTCCGGCCCCAAATAACCGTCAAAGCAACGTATTTCGATGCCTACGGGCGCAAATACGAAGCGTGGTCAACCCGCGCGCTTGTGCTTCCCGCGTCGCGTGCGAAAAAGTAGCGGCACAAACACAACGAAAAACGCCCCGCAACTGCGGGGCGTTTTTTGTTACATTACCGTCTCGCCTACTACGGAGCGGGCGGAGCCATCAGCACTTCGCCGATGGGGTGGATAAGACCGTTGGTTGCGGCGATGTCGCTTTCCACAACCGGCACGCCGTTGACTTTGAGGCCGTCGGCGTTCGTGATGGTCACGGAGCCACCGCTGAGCGTGGTCAGTTTTGTGCCTTCCGCCATACCTTTGAGGTCGGCGATGGTGTATTTGCCGCGAACCGTGTGGTACGCGATCACGCCGCTAAGCTGGCTTTTGTTTTCCGACTTTTGCAGATCGGCAAACGCGGTCGGGTTCGCGGTTTGGAACGCGGCAAACGCAGCGTTCGTGGGTGCGAAAACGGTCACGTTGTCGTCTTTGCGAAGCGTGTCTTTCAAACCGGCTTTGTCAACTTGCCCGGTGAGGGTAGTAAAGTCGCTGTTGCCCGACATCGTGTCGTACACGCTGGTCAGGCCGCTATCGCCGGGAACCGTGCCGACGGGAGCCGTCCCGCCCGCGCCACCCGTACCGGCGGGAATCGTCGCCGGGCCGCCACCATTGCCCGTGGCAATCGTAGCGATGGTGTAGATAGCGCCCGCGCCCGCCGCAATCGCCACTGCGGTTTTACCGCCGTTGCTGCCGCCGTAAGCCGCCGCTAAGCCGTTACCGACCGGAATTTGCGAATAGATAGCCCCCGCAACCGCCATCGACAACGCGAAGCGCGTTACGCGATTTCCAATTTTCATGTCCGAAGTACCTTTCTCCAAAGGAAGAGATAAACGCGCTTCCCATTCGTTACGAATATCTAACGGTTTGCGTCGGCGTCAAACAGCACGATAACCGCTTCAGCGAAACGAGGAGGCAAAACCAAAGAGGGGCAAAAATGCCACTGCCTCGCTTGCCATTATACCCCGATTTTTGCCGATGTAACGGTTTTAGATTCGCCGCGTGATTTAATTTCCCTTTATTTCAAACGATTTCAAGTCTTTGGTGATGATGATGTCGCCGGAAAGCAGTTTTTCCCGCACCAATCCGACACCCGGAACCAGCCAGCGCGTCGCCGGAAAATTCGTGAGGGTATTTTTACCTTTTATTACGACCGTCGTGGTCAGAACGGTGTCCACACGGTAGGTTGCCACCCCTTTGGGCGCGTAGGGCGGCCTGACCGTATCGGTATTGGTGAAACGGCTTACGCACGTTGCCGGAGCCGACACCTTTTTGTAATGTAAAACACCGCTCCACGATGCGGTTTGTCCTACTTTGGCCGGGTAGGGCAAAAGCGGAATAGGCGGCGACATGGTCATGCGATCCTGACCCGTGCCCGCGCCCATCAGATACAACCCGTTTTTCGTCACACCGTAGATTTCTTGCCGAACGGTGTTTTTTGCCGCCCCACCCGTCACCGGGGTAAGGGTTGACGTGAGTTCAAAAAGGGTTCCCGTTTGTCCGCCGACCGGAATTTGCTTGACTACACGTATTGTTTCGGTTCCCTGCTCGCCCGCCGTTAGGGTGCGCTGCCCTTGGCCTTCGGTAGGGGCTTGAACTTTGGCTTGCAGTGCGCGCATTTCCCAGTGGCTGCCAACCCCCAAAGGAAACAGGGGCTTGCTCCCGCCGGGCAGCATGGTTTTGGCGACATCGCCCGGATAGCGCAGATAGCTCGCTTCGGTTTCCTCGTAGGCGATGGCGTTTTCGCGGCCCTTGCAGCCGCCTACCGTAAGAAGCGGCAAAACGGCGCAAAGCGTTAGTGCGAGCGCGGCAACCGTTTTCAAAGGCTTCACCGTACCGCCTGCCCATCTTTTTTGAGCGACCGGTAGAGCGCGCGAGACACTTCTTCAACGTTGCGCTGGGTTTGCTCGGCGTTCGTGTCTTCCGGCCCGACAATGGCATACACGCGCATCAAGCAGGTTTGGTTGCGCTTGACAATTGCGCCGTAGCCGGTTTTGAAGCGGCTCATCGTATCTTTGTAGTTGCCCATCACGGCTTCGGTCGCGGTCGATCCGTCCCGGTTTTGCTGCCAGTAATACATCAGGATACGCACCGTTCCGTAGGGCGTGTGGTCGTTGCGAAAAATCATCGCGCGGACATTGCCGCTGTTTGGCCCGTCGATGGGGAAAATCTTTTTGCCGGTCAAATCGAAGCCGCCACCGGTCACGCAAACGGTCGGGTCGTGGTAATTTTCAAACGAACCCGCCGAGATAATCGACGCGCTGACGGCTTCGCCAAACGGACTGCGGTATTCGCGGGCTTCGCCCTGCGGCCCGCCCAAAGCGTCGAGGGTGACTTGTGGGATGGGTGTGTCTATGCCTTCCCAAACACCGATGCTCGTCGGCATCGGCGGCAACCAATCGCCCGCTTTTTTGAACGACGCGCTGGCATAGGTTCCAAGAAGCGCGGTCAAGCCGATTACGATGCCAAGGCGAGAAAAAGCGGTTCCGGGAAATTTCATAGTTCTGGTTTTCTCCATAGTTTGAGATGGGGCCGGGGCGCGACATAACGCAGTGTCATTGTATCAGCGCCATGCGGCGTAATTTTTACCGGCGACGGCGTTTCTTTTTCTTGGGCGTCAAGCGGGCCAATCCTTTTTCGAGTCCGGCAGCCGAGCGACCGAAAAGCCGCCATACGTTTTCCCCGCCCCGAGTGAGCCAGTCCAGCGGGCGGAAAATAACGCCAACCGCCAATCCCGCCCCGTGCGCGACGCGCTGCGTTTGCGCCGTCAGTTTCTTGGTTTTCAATTTGCGCACGGCGAGGAACCGATCGGTCACCGCAAGTATCAGCAAAATCGGAAAGATAAACAGATAGTTGTTCGCCGTGTTCAAGTCGTTGGATTGGGCAGGATTTGCGGATTGCAGAAGTCCGACTGCCATAACCCGCGCCGTATTAACGCCCAAACCGACGATGAGAGCGGTGACCATCAAAAGAACGGCTCGGACGGCGGGGGTGCGCGCATAAATCAAATAGGCGACAAGAAATACAAGAAGCGGCAAAACCATATTGACCCCGCTACAAGCTTCGTTGATTTCTACGCTGACGTTCTTGACGTTGAGGGTCGAACCGATTGCATAAGCGTCGCCTGCCAAGTGCAGTTTTTGTAAAAATAAAGCGCTCGCGTTTGCGGTAACCGATTGCATTAAATGGATGCGGTTATCGATTACGCTGTCGGGGGGCGGAACGGTTAACAGGGCAAAGGCAAACGACTTCCAGTACAGCGCAACCGTGACCGCATCATACACGGCCCACACCGCGCCGACGGCGATCAGCCAAAGCGCGAGTACGATAAAACCCTTGACCTGAACGATGTGCGAAAACAGGAAAAACAACAAACCCACGCCGAGAACGACGTAGTTCGGCTTGCGACGCCAATCCTTTGCCTTCCATTTCCGCAGCAGTTTCGCCCGCAGAAGCGCGGCTCTATCGCGCTCGTGCCACGCGATAAGCAGAGCCAAAAATGGCGCGTAGGGTTGAAATGAGAACGGGTGGTTCGGCACGTGCCATATTTGCCAACTCCATTGCACGGGAACGATCCACGCGAAAAGATACGGCACAATGAGCCACAGCCACGCCTTATTTTGTTTGGCCCACGGCCCCACGTGGCGCAAGCCCGCAAGCCGCGATGTGGTTTTGGGCGGCATGGCTGCGGCGGCCTCGGTTGCTATGGTCGGAGCCGTAGGCGCGGCGGCGTCGGTCGAAGAAGGTTCAAGCATAATCTGGGAATACTACGCCCGTTATACCGTGCAGGCGGCTGCACCGCTTATTTAACGTGTGTTGAATTTGGTTACCTCGGCGAATACCGATGCTTTTTTCTCGATATAACCGCGCCGCACGAAACCGACGTTTAGAGCAAGCCAGCGCGAATTGGGAAAGCGCACGTCCTGATCGGGCCGAGTCAGAGAAATCATGCTATCCAGTCGCAGCGCACGTAGCGACCCCGCCTTCGTTGAAACCGTGCTTTGCTCGGTGTAACGGCCCAATGCGGTTGCCGGATACGTTTGTTTGTCGATTGAAATTTCGCCGCTCCACGGATAAGCGTCGCCGATTTTCGCCGGGTATCGTACCAAAGGGATGGGCGGGTTATACGACATAACCGGCGAGGTTTCGTCTTTGGCGGCAAGCAAGTACAACCCCGAAGCATCGCTGCGATAAATTTCGTAGCGGAACCGTTTGCCATCCCGCCGCGTTTCGACCCCGATGCCTTTTTCGCCGCTTGCGTTTGCGGCTGGCCCCGTTACGACGACGGTTTCCTGTCCGCGCGATCCGCTCGTCATATTTTGGGTTGCCATTTCCCAAAAGTTACCGGTTTGCAGCGGCAGCACATTGGACGAGGCCGTAAGCGTCGTACTCGGCGTGTCGCTTGCTGACGTCAAAAATGACAAATCGGAGTCTTTTTTAACCGAGCTTTTAATGGGGTCGGGCTGCCCGGTAATTTGGCGAACCCACGAACTTTGCTGTAAAGAGGCGCACCCCGATGCGCACAGCGTCAAGCCAAGTATCGGCACGGCGACAAAAAAAGCGGTGCGGCTCACGATGTGCCTCCTTGCGGCGTGGTTTTTGCCGGGCGTGTCGGGGCCGCGTTGTCCGCCGATACGCCGCCCGACGCTTGCTGCTTCAGCGACTGGTAAATCGTTCGGCTCACTTCATCCAAATTACGCCGGGCCTGCGCGCCGTTTTTATCTTGGTCATGCACGGACGTGAACACGCGGACGATGCAGTTCTGCTCGCCGGTCGATACGCTGGACACGCCCAACTTCAGTCGGGTAAAAGCGTCCTGATAATCGCTGAGGGCGATACCCGGCGTTACCACTCCGCTCTTGGTTTGAATCCAATAATACATGAGTGCGCGGGTACGGGTGGAATCGTCGCGCAGAACGATAGCGCGCACCTGCGTGTTCGGACCGAATAAGGGCAGTACCTTTTCCGCCGAGATGCCATAACCGAACGGGCTAAACAAAAGCGTCGGGTCGTGGTAGGCGTCAAAGGAGGGCGTGGAAATCAGGTGCGCGTCCACGCGCTCGCCGAACAAGTTGGTATAGCGATAGCTGTTCGTGGGCACATGGCCGATCTGATTTGTCGCATCCGACGATAGCGAAACTTCGGTCGCGCTCCAAACGCGGGCGATTTGCGCCGGGGCCGTAGGCAGCCAGCGTCCGCGCGACGACAATCGGTAGGCGGAAAACAGCATCAGGACGGCAAGTAGGCCGAACAAAACGACCAATTTGAGGAACGGCGCATTTTGCGCATCCATCAACGAATTGGACGGGGGCGTTTCTATGACGTCCGGTTGGGCGTCCACGCGCCCGCTGGCATACGGGTCTTCGTAAACCTCTTGTTGTCGGAATTGGAAAGGATTGCGTCGCATGGGTTTGGAACGTTGCTTCTTAAATCAATCGGGGCGGCGTAAGAAGAACCGCGATTTTATAAACGAGATATGCGCCGAGAAAACCCAGCAAAAGCGACGAAACGAACAGTGCGCCCGGATCCTGCATCACGCCGCCAAGCGCGGGAAGCAAATTTCCGACAAAGCCGATAAACACAAGACGAATTATGGAAAGCAGCGCGATGAGCGCGCCGGTAACAATAAGCAAAACAATACCGGACACGAACGGAACGCGCCGGAAAATCGAAATCCACAGCACGAAACAAAGCAGCGGAAAAATGAGTTCTGATCCGCTCGACGCCTGCGAAACGGTAAGCGTAAAGTTCGGAAGGGCGACATAACCTAAGCGCTGCGTGGTGTCTTTGATCAAAAAGCTAAGTAGTTGCCCGGACACAATTTGACTGCCGACGAGCAGCCTACCGGTAGCCATACTCGTCAGGCCTATGGGAAGCGGAGTAATCAAAAACAAGAACAAAAGCGGGGTAAGAAGGGGGCGCAAAACGAACGGGCCGTACAAATAATACGCAACCCCGAAACAAATGAGTGCAAGCGAAAACAAGCCCAGCGGCGTGACCAGCGTTAGCGTAGATAGTAAAAGGCCAACGCAGCCCAAAGCAATCGGCCACAAATTGCCGTGTAGTTTTGGGCTGTTTTTACCATACAGAAACAAGATTTCCTGATACTGCTTAATGATTTCTTCGCGCCGGTTCCAAATAAGAAAGAACGTGGCAAGCGGCAAAAACAACTGGAAAAATACGAGTGATTCCGGGGCCGTCCACAACGTCCACGCGCGGCGGAGCGTGGGAAACGCCATCAGGAAAAAGGCCAAAACGAGCCACAACCACGGACGATGCGATTGCCAAACGGTTCGCGCAAACGCCGGTGTGTTGCGAACGAGAGCGATACCGCCGGTGATACCCGCTTGGACTTGTTCGCGGAGACTGGGCGACGGTTCGTCTTCGTCCTCGAAGCCGTCAGCGAAGCGACCGTGCTCAGGGACGGTTTTGGTGCTTTCGCTGCCGGGCGCGTCGCTGTCCGTCGCGGGGTTTGCCGTGGAAGAAAAAGGTGTCACCGTTTGTGCATTGTTTCGTGGCGTGTGCAGGAAGCCGAAACGAGGCGGCGTAAGCCGACCCAAAGCGTTTTTTCATTGTACCGGTAAAAACGCGCGTTTTGCACGTTTTTACCGCCACCGTTATATCGGTTGTAAAGGGGCACAAAATGAGGCATAAACTACGACGCAAGCGACGACAGACATTTGCCCCAAAACGATCAGGCGGCGGTCGCCTGCAAAAACGGCAGGATTGCCGTTAAAAAATCGGCGGGCTGTTCTTCGTGCGGCAGCATTCCGGCGTCCGCGACAACGATCAAGCGGGCATCACTGTTGGTTTGCAAGAACGCGGTCGCGTCGGATTGCGGCGTTTCCACATCGGGCGCATCGCCCCAAACGAGCAGAACCGGGGCCGCAAGATGCGCGAAAGCGTCGCGGATATTTGCGTTGAGTTGCCCGGTCACGAAATAGGCAAGCGCGTTCGGCCCGCCGGGTTGATGCGCGGATACATGGTAGTGCTTAGCGATTTCCCATGTCGCGGATTCGGGTTTGGCGTAAATGCGGCGGGCCAAATACTGCTGAATGCCGACGTGGCTTGTGACGCAATTATACAGTGTCGCGCCAAGAACGGGCGTTCGTAGAAGCGGCTGCATCATTTGGGAAATTTCGGTGGGTGCGCTGGCAAGCGAAGTGATGCCGGTCGGGCACACGAGAACGAAACGGTCGAACCAATCGGGATGTCGCTCCGCGAGCGCGACAACATACGCCGCGCCCAGCGACGACCCAACGACCGATACTTTTTGGCTTGCGTCGTTTTTCCGAACGCTCTGGTGGATAAAATCGCCCAGAACGTCGATGAACAAATCTGAGGAGTACGCGATATTGGGTTTGTCGGACTTGCCGAAGCCGAGCAAATCCACGGCGTAGACGGTGAAGTTTTGTGCCAATTCCTCCCAAACGTTGCGAAACTCGAACGAGGAACACCCGGCCCCGATGCCATGTATAAGCACAAGCGGCGGCCCGCTTCCGGCCTTTTTGTAAAACAAATCGCCGAACGGGGTTTGGAAGTAGCGGGTTTCGCCGGAGTGGAGGTCGGATTGCAGCGGCGGCGCTTTGATAAAAAGAAGCGCGTTGGACGCGGCGAGCGCGCCTAAACCGAGGGCCGTCCACCCGGCGACTTTCGCTGCCTTTTTAAGTGCGGCGGATTGTGTTGGTGTCATGTCTGTGTTTGTACCCCGACTATTCTTTTTCGCTTGCGTCCCACGCTTCGTAATAGGGCGCGATGTTATCGACGGCGATGCGGCGCGGGACGAAGAGAACGCGGACGGCATGGCGCAGGACTTCGCCTTTTTGTAAAGCGAGCGGTTCGTGGAACAGGGGGGCGGGGCCGTAAAAATTCACGAACGGTTTGACGCCGCCGTAAAACGGTTCGGGGAACCGGCGATTGCGCGGCGACGGCATCAGCACCAATCCCATCCATGCTTCGCCGTTTTCGAGGGTGTCTAACTGCCCTTCCATCCCGCCCCAAAGGTGAGGCTCGCCAAGCGGACGGTCGGTTTCGCTGTTGTCGTCGAAGCGGATTTTTTGCTTGTGGACGGCTTGTGTTGTGCGGGCGACGATTCCGCCGTAGCCGCCCCATGTGGTGTAGGGTGTGCGGTCAAGCAGAACGTCCTCCTGCGCGGTTTGCTCACATACCCAATCGAGCGTCAACACGGACTGGTTTTCGTGGAACGTGCAAAGGATCTGCCGGGTTTCGCGCAAACGAACGGTCGGTGCGTCGCCGTCCCGTGTGTCTTGCCAAGCGATTTCGTTCGTCCATTGCACGGCGTTCGGCTGGTTCGGAATAAGCGCGATGATGGGAGGATCAATCGTGATTTGCCGACCGAAAACCGCGTCGCGCTCTTCCCAATAGTTGACGCCGTTGACGAACTTCCACGCAAACCAAATGCCCCGATGCCAAAAATGGTCGAGCGGCGAGCGGGCCGTCAGCACATTGTTCTGCGCGTCGCGGACGGGATGGCAGAACGGTTTCGGGGCGGACGGGTTCGGATCGCCGCCCAGTTGGTACTGGTAGCAAACGCGCTCCACGCCGTTGTCATCGTGAACTGCGATAAATTTTCCTATTTCGTGAACGACGCGCACTATCCTGATTCCTACTTTCAGAAACAGGATACCCCGATTAGCCCCTGTGCTTCTTGAAGAACGCGACGATTTTTTCGGGAGCCTGTGCGGGATAGGCGTGGCCGTTTTCATGGAGGAAAACCTCGACCGGCGCGCGCGAGCCGTTGATTTTTTTGGCGGCTTGGATCGCGCGATCCTGCGTTTCCCACGGCACGATTTGGTCGTTTTTCGCGCCGATGATTAAAACGGGGCAGGGTTTGGCCGTGTCTAAAAAGCGGTCGCCGCCGCCCGAAACCGGCGCGAGCGCGGCGAAAAGGTCGGGCTTTTGGCCCCACAAATAGTACGTGAAGCCCGCGCCGTTGGAGTGCCCGGTGACGTAGATGCGTTTCTTGTCGCACTTCCATTCGTTTTGGGCGGTTGCAAGCATTGCCTCAAAAAACGCTTTGTCGCGGTTCGGGCGCAAACCGAAGTCGCCCATTTGCCAGCCGGGCAATCGTCCGGCAAGGTCGCGCGGGGTGCGCGTCGGCAGGCCCTGCGCGTACACGAAAACGGCTTCGGGCCACAATCTATGCAAACCCCACGTGCGGGCCGCGTGATTTGCCGTTCCGCCGTGCCCGTGGAACGCGAAAACGACGGGCGCACCGGCGGGTTTTGCGGGTAAAGCGACAAGGCTCTCACGCTTAACCCCATCGATTGTCCATTCTTTGCGCGTGAGACCGCTGGACGGGTCGGAGAAAAAACGTCTCATGCAAACAGGACGCGCGGTTTGCGATAAAGGTTCACAAGGGAGCGGGCGTCGAAACAAGGACGCTAAACCACTGCTTCCGCCCACGTTTCCGGCGCGATGTCGGCGGTTGTGCCCAGCGGCGCGGCATTGACGGACGACAAATCCAGCCAACCGTTTTCGATACGAAGCGTGGGCCATCCTTGCGGCGAGCGGACGGTCAAACCGGGGTTGGCTTGCAAGGCCGCTTCCTGCACGGCGCGTGGAAACTGGCTCAAACCGGCGAAATAATGCTGGCCGTTGCGCTCTACACTTTCCACACCGAGCGCGGCCTGAACCGCCAAGTCCTGCGGTAAGGCAATCGGGCCGATGTTAGTCAAATCTTCGCCGGACAGTAAGTAGCGTTCGAGCGGGAAACGTTCGGTCGGGGCTTCGCGGTTCAACCGGGCGATAAGAGCGGCGTTACGCATGCCTTTGAAAACGCCCTTGCAGTTTTTGTGCGACGTGCCTGCGTAACCGACATCGAGGGCGCGGGGCAGGCTCGCAAAATCGGCGTCGGATTCGTCGATGATAACGGGCGGACGGCCCGGCCAATCGGCGAATGCGGTTTTCGCTTCATCCGACAAGGCGATATTGCGGTACAGGGGCTGTTCGACAAAAAGCAGGCGGCTCGTCAAATGGACCGCCAAGCGGGCGTCGCTTTGCGCGGCCTGCCAAAAGGCGCGGAAGTCGGAAAGGCTTTGGTAGGATTCGTTGCCGTCGATGCTGAACGCCCAATCGTCGCCGGGTACGGTTCCCGCAATAGTTTGCACGATTTTGCCCAAACGCTCGGCGTCACTTTGGCTTTTGCCACCCACTTTTAGTTTGAAATGCGTTAAGCCATACGTCTTGATGCAGGCTTCGAGGGATTGTGGCAAACCATCGTTTAAGTGGTCGCCTTCCGCGATGTCGGCTTCGGAGAGCGGGTCGGACAAACCGACGGTATGCCGAACGCGAACGCGCGCAAGCGGATGTTTAGGCTGTCGTTTGCCGTTGCACTTGCCAGTCAAGTAAAAGTCCGGCGATTCCCAGTCGATACCCAAGGCGTTGGTCGAAAGCAGAACCGAAAAGGGCGTAGTTTTCGCCTTGCAAAAAGCGTCAAGGAGGGCGCGTTCCACCAGCGACGTGCCGAAGTTGGTTAGAAGCGGCGCGAGGTTTTCCCGCCTGCCCCACGCGGCCTGCTTGTCGTACAACGTGCGCCAAATGGCAAATGGGGTCGTTCCCTTCAAGCCTTCGGCGAACGTCAAGGCTTGCTTGACGACGCGCAGCATTTCTGCGATTTCATCGGCGGGCAAAGCGTCCGGGTTTTTCGTGAACCATTTGGGGGCCAAATGATCGGCGGCAATTCCCGTCACCGTTTGCCCGTTGATGCTGACCGTGAGTTGGACGAAAACGTGCGTCAAATGCGTGACGGTTGCGATGCCGTAGCGGAACGGCATTCGCGTGGACAACTCCGTGCGCAAGATGCGGACCGATTGGATTTGTATCCGGCCCGCCA
>CAXTBP010000011.1:0-52058 GCA_964241985.1 uncultured Armatimonadaceae bacterium
CGTCGAGCCCTGGCAATCGGTGCAGCGAGCGATTAACGAAGCCTACGCGGCGGGGTTCTGCGGCAAGAACGTTTTGGGTTCCGGGCTGGATTTCGACATATACACGCACTTGGGGGCCGGTTCCTACGAGTGTGGCGAAGAGTCCGCTTTGATGTCGTCGCTGATGGGCGAGCGCGGAATGCCGCGTTTGAAGCCCCCGCACGCGCCCCTTCCGATGGTATCGGGCGTTTGGGGCAGGCCCACCGTTGTTAATAACGTGGAAACCATTTCGACCGTCGTGCCGATACTCACAATGGGCGGCGAGGAATACGCCAAAATAGGCTACGGATCGCCCCGGTCGCGCGGCACGAAAATGTTCTCGATTTCCGGCCACGTGCGCAAGCCCGGCGTGTACGAGATCGTTTTGGGTACTCCGTTCCGGGAAGTTTTGGAAGACATCGCGGGCGGCGTCCGCGATGGGCACACGCTCAAAACCTATATCCCCGGCGGCTCATCAATGGGTTTTGCCCCGCCCGACGTTTTGGATTACCCGTTCGATTACGAGGGTATTCCCGCGTCCACGCAAACCCTCGGTTTGGGTTCCGGCGGATTGGTCGTGTTCGACGAAACCACGCCGATTGTGCCGATTACGCAGCGATTGGTCGATTTTTACCATCACGAATCGTGCGGCAAGTGTACGCCGTGCCGTGAAGGCTTGAACTGGCTGCACAAAATCTACGCCCGAATTGTCGCGGGCGGCGGGCGAGAATCCGACATCGATTTGATCTGGGATATTTGCGACAACATCCGGGGTAAATCGTTCTGCGCGCTTGGTGAAGGCGCGATTTGGCCCGTGATGACGAGTCTTCGCTTGTTCCGCGACGAGTATTTGTCGTATATTCAAACCGGACACGATGCCGTCAAAGCGTCGGACAAGGACTTGGGGCTTTCGTAGCGCGCGAATGGGATTGGCGTTACTCCTGTGGAACATGAACTGATATCTGAGGCTAAGAAGGTTTTGCGAGCGGCTCAGTTGTGTCAGTCGCTTTGTGAAAGTCCGAACAAAATCAATATATGGCCGAAGAAATACGCAGCGCACAAATCGGTAAAAAGGCAGGCAACGCGTCGCGCGTAAGCGTGCTGGACGGTTACCGAGGTATCGCCTGCTTATTGGTCGTTTTTTACCATCAGGCACAAAATATAGGGATCTGGCCTTTCAAGTTGTGGGGTTTCACTGGCGTACATCTATTTTTTATATTAAGTGGCTTTTTGTTAGGACGCCCTTATATACGCGCTTTGCTTTACAAAACGGCTTTTCCATCTGCAAAGGAATTTTATTTGCGCCGTTTCGTTCGCATATACCCACCCTATATCATTGCCATGTTGACTTTTGTCGCTTTGCGTGTTGCTACTAAGTCCAACGTGCCAAACGCAGAAAACATCGGTACGCATTTCGCTCTTATATTTAATTATTTTGATAAACACTTCTTTTTCAGCATAAATCCCGTCCTTTGGAGCTTAGCAATCGAGGCACAGTTTTACATAATACTGCCTGTATTCGCGCTTGTGTGTCGCAAGGCTGGATTCGGTGCGCTACAAAGCATTGCCTTGTTGTTTGGGTTCGGAGTCGTGGCGCGTTCCTGCGAAGTCTTCTTTTTCGCGCCCACACACAATATTGCGGTTGATGTGCGTTTCGTTAGCATTTTCTCGTTCCTCGATTTGTTCGCCTTCGGAATGTTGCTGGTGTTGATACAGGAGAAAATGCGGACAAGTAATGGAAATGGTGTGCCTTCACCGTTTTACCTGAAAACCGCTCCTTTAGTTTTCGGCGGATTGGCCTTGACCGTATTGGCAAATCTTTGGTGCAGTTTGTCCGCTCAGGGTGATTGGTTGACCTCGCCGAACGCGACGTTTAGCATTCTTTTCCCTGTTTTACTCTGTGCCGGTTTCACCTGTTTGCTTGGCGCGAGCGTTCTTGATGGATGGGCGGAACGTGTTTTTTCTTGGAAACCGCTTGTTTTGTTAGGAGCCGTTTCGTACAGCATTTACCTGTACCATATCGGGGTGCAGGTCGTCGTTGGATCTATTTTGCCGCGAATTACTGGACCGATGTACTGGGGAGCCGCCGCGCTCTCATCCGCGTTTATCTCACTTCCGCTTGTCCTGCTTTTGTCTTTTATCATGTACCGGCTCGTTGAAAAGCCGTGCTTGGATTGGTTAGAGCGAAGAAAAACGTCACTACCAATAGCAAGTACGCCGCAAAATCAAATCGTGTAAAATGTAAAACAGGATTTGTCGTGCCGTTCGCGGAACGTGATTAGATAGTAAGAGAATTTTTCGCCCGCGCGTTTTTTGCGTGGATTTGTGAAAGTTAGAACAAAGTTTAAGTTATGGCCGAAGAAATTCGCGGCGCACAAGTAAATACGAGCGAGCAGGCGAACGCGCCCAAAGACTCCACCGACCAGCAGCAGGCGCAAAAAGTCATTGGGGAAGGCAGCGCGACCGTTTCTACGGGTGGTACGCCCACGCCTCCAACGAGCGACGGCGGCACGCAAACCGGCGCGCCCGCGCCAAGTTCGAGTCAAGTGCAACAGGCCTCGGACGTGGAAAAAAAGGAGCCGACGGTTTCGTCCACGCAGGCGGCAGGCGGCAATCAAACGACGGCGGATGCGCCGCGCAGCGAGCGCGACAAAACTCCGGCGGAAAAGGCCGATGCGGCCAAAGCGAACGCCGACGCCGAGGCTGCCAAAGCCGCAGGCGCGGAGATGATTAAGGTCGTCGTCGATGGCGTCGAAGTGGAAGTGCCCAAAGGGACGCTCGTCATTGAGGCGGCTTTCCGGGCGGGCGCGGACATTCCGTATTTTTGTTACCATCCCCGGCTGACGTCGATTGGTGCGTGCCGTATGTGCTTGGCGTCCGTGGAACTGGAAATGTTCGGGATGCGACGGGCGTCGATTATGACGACCTGCACGTGCCCCGCCGCCGACGGCATGGTCGTCAAAACCGGCACGCCCGACGTGAAAAAAGCGCAAAACGGCGTTCTGGAGTTTTTACTGGCGAATCACCCCCTCGACTGCCCGATCTGCGACCGGGGCGGCGAGTGCCCGCTGCAAAACATGACGATTGCCTACGGCCCGCCGACATCGCGGTATATCGAGGAAAAGCGGCACTTTCCCAAAGCCATGCCGATTTCCGATTATGTCGTGCTGGATCGGGAGCGGTGCATCCAGTGTATGCGCTGCACGCGCTTTACGGAAGAAATTTCGGGTGACGGGCAACTCGCCATTTTGAACCGGGGCGCGGGGGCAGAAATCGGGACATTCTACGGGCACGATTTTTCGTCCAATTTTTCCGGCAACACGATTGAGATTTGCCCGGTCGGAGCCTTAACGTCGCGGACGTACCGGTTCGCGGGGCGTCCGTGGGAAATCAAATCGACGGATTCCGTGTGCGGGAACTGCGGCAACGGCTGCAATGTCGCCGTCCAGCACCGCTTGGGCGAACTCGTCCGCGTCAACGGGCGCGTCAACGAGGACGTGAACGAGGAATGGACGTGCGACCGGGGCAAGTTCGGCCAGTACTACGTCAATGACGAAAAACGCTTGACCAAACCCTTAATCCGCAAAAACGGCGAACTCGTGGAAACGACGTGGGATGCAGCTTTACTTGCCGTTCAGGAAAAGATGCTGTCCGTAAAAGCGTCGCACGGGCCGAACGCGCTCGCGGCAATCGGTTCGACGCGCTGCACGCTGGAAGAAAACTACCTGCTGCAAAGGTTGTTCCGCGCGCAAATCGGTACGAATAATATCGACCACCAAATGAGCGCGTATCCGCTGGAACCGATGCAAACCAGCATTGCCGAGATCGAGTTTTTCAAAACCATCGTTTCGGTCGGCATGAAGATGGACTACGACCAGCCCATTGTTTATTTGCGCGTGTTTAAGGCGAAATCGAAAAAAGACGCGAACTGGATTCAAGCCGATACGCTCACCGATGCCGTCGTGGACGCCATCAAGGCGGGCGGCGAGCAGGCGGTTTTGCTGTTGCCGCACAACTTCGACCGGGCCGAAATCGCCCGCGCCGCCAAGTTGTGCCGTGAAGCGGGCGCGAAACTCAACGTCTTAATGCCGGACTGCAACTCGTGGGGCGCGCCCCGCGCGGGCGTTTTGCCCGACCGGTTGCCCGGTATGGCGGCTTTTGGCGACACGCAGGCGCAAGTCGAAAAAACGTGGAACGCGGCTTTGCCCGAAACAAAAGGCCAAAGCGTGCCTGAAATGCTTGCAGGCGCGGTCAGCGGCAGCGTAAAAATGCTGTACGTGATGGGCAGCGATCCGGTGGCGAACTACATTGACCCCGCTCTCGCGCGGCAAGCCATCGAAGCCGCCGAATTCGTGGTCGTGCAGGAGTTGTTTTTGACGGAAACCGCGAAATTGGCGGATGTCGTTTTGCCCGCCGCCTCGTTTGCGGAAAAAGACGGGACGTTCGTGAACATCGAAGGCCGCGAGCAAAAAATCAAGCAAGCCCTACAGCCGCGCGGCGATTCCCGCCCCGATTGGCGCATTCTCGCCGACTTGATGGGCCGTTTGGGAACCCCGGTTCCGTATTTTTCGCCCCGCGACATTTACCGCGAATACCGGCGCACCTTGCCGGTAGGGATGGAGGCCTAACAATGGACGCCATCTTCAACAGCGATATTTGGCGGCAGCTGTTCGTGCTGCCCGGCGACCAGATTTTCTGGTGGGCCGAAGTCGTGCGCTC
Organism: uncultured Armatimonadaceae bacterium; assembly: GCA_964241985.1. GTDB lineage: Bacteria > Armatimonadota > Armatimonadia > Armatimonadales > Armatimonadaceae > CAXTBP01. Next base: position 4,738 of record CAXTBP010000011.1, read on the forward strand.
CTTGATCCGGCTCGTGCTGGGGCTTTTGGGAACGCTCGGTTTGGTTCCCGTGCTGGTGTGGCTGGAGCGGCGAATGCTCGGCTGGCTGCAAGGGCGGCAGGGGCCGAACCGTGTCGGCCCATTTGGTTTGATGCAGCCGCTTGCGGACGCCTTGAAACTCATGATGAAGGAGGACATCACGCCCACGAATGTGGACAAGATGCTGTACTTCATGGCCCCGGGCGTCGCCCTCGCGTCGGTCATTATGAGCATCACGGTGTTGCCGTGGAACCCGTCCAAAGATTGGGGCGCGGTCGCGCCGCGCTTGGACATCGGCATCCTGTTTCTGCTGGCGATTGGCTCCATCGAAGTCTACGGCGTGATACTGGCGGGCTGGGCGAGCAACAACAAGTATTCGCTTTTAGGTGGTTTGCGGGCTTCGTCGCAGGTCATTTCGTATGAACTGGGCATGGGCTTGTCTATTATCGCCGTTTTGCTGATGGCCGGTTCAATGAACACGCAGGACATCGTGCTGCATCAAGGGCTGACAAGTGCCGTGCCTGTTACAGGGAATGCGGCTTACAGCATCATTGGGCACAATGTGGCGTCCGGCTTTTGGGACTGGCACGTATTCGCGTTTTTTCCGTTCGGCCTTGTTGCGACCGTTGTCTATTTGATTTCCATGATCGCGGAAACCAACCGCGCCCCATTCGACTTGCCCGAAGCCGAAACGGAACTGGTCGCCGGTTTCCACACCGAATACACCTCATTCAAATTTGCGATGTTCTTCATGGGCGAATACGCCAACATGGTCATCGTGTCCGCGATTGCGATTACCTTGTTTTTCGGCGGCTGGCTCGCGCCGTGGGGGCCGCTGGGGCAAATCCCGCCGACGTGGGGAAGTTTTTTGCCCGGTTGGTTCATCGACTTGGGAACGACGCTCCTTTGCTTGTTTTGGTTCGGCATCAAACTCTTTACGCTGCTCGGCTTCTTCATTTTGGTGCGCGCGTCGCTGCCCCGGCTTCGGTATGATATGCTGATGGGGTTTGGCTGGAAGGGACTGCTTCCCGTTGCGCTTGTGAACCTGCTTTTGATTGCCGTGTCGCTTGCGTTTCAGGCGCAGTTCCATTCGTGGTGGATCGGGCAAATTATCGCGTGGGCCGTGGGCGGTGTTCTCGCCTTGATTTTGTTTGGCGCAACGTATGCCAACTACAACAAAACCCGCCGCGCCGTTCGGGCAACCGGAACCGTGCCGGTCGTGATTGAACCCGTGGGCACGACGCCGCCCGCGCCGTCGCCGTATCCAATTCGGCGCGGATCAACGGCGGTTTCGACGCCCGCAAACGTCCCCGTTGGGGAGGTATAGAAAATATGTCCGATTTTTGGGATGATGTCAAGCAAATCGCAAGCGAAGTGGTCGCGCCGTTCAAGGGCATGGCGACGGTCGGGGCGAAACTGACCGAGAAAAAACACACGATTGCCTACCCGGAATATCGCCGCCCGATGGGTGTCCGCGCCCGGTGGCGGCACGTGCTGAACCGCTACGACAACGGCATGGAAAAGTGCATCGGCTGTAGCCTGTGCGCCGGGGCCTGTCCCGCGAACGCCATTCTCGTGGTCGCCGACGAAAATACGGACGCCGCCCGCTTTTCGCCGGGCGAACGCTACGCCGTGCGCTACGAAATCAATATGATTCGGTGCATCTACTGCGGCTTTTGCCAAGAATCGTGCCCGACCGGCGCGATCCAGCTCAAAGACAACTACGAACTGGCCGAAGACAACCGCGCCGCGTTGATTTATACCAAGCCCATGCTCCTTGTGCCCGACCCGAACCGTGAGCGCGTGGAGGCGTAAGCAAAGAACCCTCATGCCCCCGATTGAAGCCCTTCTTTCCATACAAACCCTGCTGTTTTTGGCATTTGCCCTCGGCGCCGTAGCGACCGCCGTTGCGCTCGTGCTGCATCCGAATCCGCTGCGGGCCGGTTTGTTTTTGGTGTTAAACCTGTTTTGCGTCGCCGTGCTGTATTTGCTCCTGAACGCCTACTTTTTGGCGGCGGTGCAGGTTATCGTGTATGCGGGCGCGATTATGGTTTTGTTCTTGTTCGTGATTATGCTCCTTAATTTGGGGTCGCCCGACCGCACCGCCGATAGGCTCAAATGGCAAACCCCGGCGGCGGTCGTTGCGGGTCTTGCGCTTGCCTCGGTTTTTGGTGGGGCGATTTTGTTTTCGGTTCCGTACAATGCGCCCGCCGATAAAGTGCTCGTGCCCACGGTAAAAGAGCAAAATATGACAGCCTCGCCCGCGCGTCAGCGCAGGCAAGCCGCATCCGACGATTCCGACCCGTTTGCCAGCGCGCCGTCGGAGCCGCTGCCGAATGCGCCTGCCTTGCCGCCGGACACGATGGGCACGGCAGAGGGGATCGGACAGGTTTTATACAACCCGTCCGCGCCGTGGCTTTTTCCGTTTGAAATGACCAGCATTTTGCTGTTGATTGCGGTTATCGGTTCGGTCGTGCTTGCCAAGCGCCGAACTGCCAACGATGACGCGGCAACTTACGCGGAAGGGAAAATCTGACATGGGCCAAATCACAACTGCCGGTGCGACGGCTGTACAGAAAGCCGCGCCTATTTTAAGTGATGCCCCGCTTGGCGTTCCGCTGTCATGGTATCTGATCGTGTCCGCTTTGCTGTTTACGGTCGGGGCGGTCGGCGTTTTGGTGAAGCGAAACCCGATTGTCATTTTTATGTGCATCGAGTTGATGCTAAACGCCGTGAATATGTCGTTTATCGCGTTCGGACGGTATTTGGGCAATAGCGGCGGCATGATGTTTTCCGTTTTCGTGATGGCGGTCGCGGCGGCTGAGGTCGCGGTCGGTTTGGGAATTTTAATCAGTATTTTCCGCTCGCGCGAAAACATTAATGTGGACGAGATAAACGTGATGCGCGGGTAAGCGCACAAAGCGCATCGGGAGCAATCTTTTTTCGTGGAGCAAAATTTAATTCTTTGGCTTGTGCCGCTGTTTCCGCTGTTAGGCTTTCTCATAAATGCCTTTATCGGCGCGAGCGCGACCAAATCGCCCCGGCCCGTTGTGGAAACCGGCGCGGCGGATAGTCACGCGCCGGTAACAAGCGCGCCCGCGCATAACGCGGGGCCGTCGGATGCCGCGACGTTTGAGCCGAACGCGGGCGTGACGGCGGCGGGCGAAGACAGCCACGCCGGGCACGGGCATGGCGGCAATCATGGCGGCGACCATACGCCGCTGAATGCGGGTGGCAAAGGACTGGTTGGCGGCATTGCGACGTTTGCGGTCGTGCTGAGTTTTTTGGCGTCGCTGGTTGTGTTCTTTTCCGTGCAGAGCGCGACCAACCCTGGCAAGCAGGTTTTTTCGGGCGCGTGGGACTGGATGAGCGTTCCCGCTATCGGTTCGATGTCTGCGCTCCATTTGACCTTCGGTTTGATGGTGGATCCGCTGACGGCCTTGATGCTTCTTATCATTACGGGCGTCGGGTCGCTGATTCACTGGTACTCGACCGCGTACATGGCGGACGACAAGGGCTACGCGCGGTATTTCACGTACCTGAACCTATTCGTGTTTTTCATGCTCCTCTTGGTCATGGGCGCGAATATGCTGGTCACGTTCGTGGGTTGGGAAGGCGTCGGTTTGGCGTCGTATCTGCTCATCGGATTTTACTATGAACGTACGTCGGCAACGAACGCGGGCAAGAAAGCCTTTATCGTCAACCGCATCGGCGACTGCGCGTTCTTGGTCGCACTGTTTCTGCTGTTCCGCTACTTTGGAACCTTCGATTATTACGGCGACGCGGGCATTTTGACGCGGGCCGGTATCGAAGCGGCGACCGCGAACGGCTATATGTTCGACGGCGTAATCGCTGCCTCTACGCTTGTGCCGCTTTTGATGCTGCTGGGCGCGGCGGGCAAGTCGGCGCAAATTCCTCTGTACGTGTGGCTGCCCGACGCAATGGAAGGCCCGACGCCGGTGTCCGCCCTCATCCACGCGGCGACGATGGTGACGGGTGGCGTGTATTTGGTCTGCCGAACGCACGATTTGTTTTTGCTGTCGCCGGTCGCTATGACGGTGGTTGCCGTGGTTGGCCTCACGACCGCGTTTTTGGCGGCGACGATTGCCCTTGTGCAAACCGACATCAAGCGTGTGCTCGCTTATTCGACGGTTTCCCAACTCGGCTATATGTTCCTTGCCTGCGGCGTGGGCGCGTTTTCGACCGCGATGTTCCACGTTATGACGCACGCCTTTTTCAAAGCCCTGCTGTTTTTGGGCGCGGGTTCCGTCATCCATGCAATGGGCGGCGAGCAGGATATGCGGAAAATGGGCGCACTCGGGCCGAAAATCAAAACCACTTATCGAATGATGCTGGTCGGGACGCTGGCGATTGCTGGTATTCCGCCGCTCGCCGGGTTCTGGTCGAAGGACGAGATTTTGCTCAACGCTTTCGCCGGGGCGGGCGTGGGCGGTTTGGGCAGTCCGCTTTTATGGGCGGGTGGCTTCATCGTGTCGGGCTTGACCGCGTTTTACATGGTGCGCATGATGATGAAAACGTTTGCGGGCGAGAAGCGCTACGACGAAACTGCGGTGCACGTTCACGAATCGCCGCCTGCGATGATTATTCCGCTCATTGTGCTTGCCGCTTTGTCGGTTGTCGGCGGGTTCGTGAACATGGGCGTTTTCCATTTTGCTCCGTTCGACCATTTCCTTGCGCCGGTTCTGGATTGGCGGGAACGCGAAGGCGCGGAGTTGCCGCTTGCTATCAACGCGACGACCGAGTGGATTTTGCTTGGCGCGTCTGCGGTGCTTGCGATTGTTGTTGCCGTGTGGACGCAGGGCAAGTACCAAAGCAAGCCGAACGGCGAATGGACGACGGCTTCCGAAAAGCACAAAAACTGGCTGTGGCGGACGCTCGATAACAAATGGGGCGTGGACGATATTTACAACAACGTTTTGGTTAAGTCGGGCTATATGCTGTCGCGCGGTTTGTGGCGCACGGTGGACACGCGCATCGTGGACGGGATCGTCAAAGCGATTTCCGGCAGTATCGGGCGGGGTGGCGGACTGAAAAACGCGCAAAGTGGCTACGTTCGCAACTACGCTTTTTCCATGCTGGTCGGTGTGTTCGTCGTCGTCGCGGGCTGCCTTATCGGACTGTTGGGGCGCAAATAAACCATGCCGATGATCTTAACCACTTTAATTGTTCTGCCCCTCATTTTCGCAGTCATTTGCGGCCTCGTGCCCACCAAGTCCGCAAAAATAGTAGGCTTTGTGGGCACGGGCTTGACGTTTCTCATTTCGCTATTTTTGCTGTTTGGCAACGGCGGCGGGGCGGCGACTGGGGGCTTTAGATTTAACGAGCAGTACAGTTGGCTGCCCGCGCTGGGTGTGTCCTACCATGTCGGGGCGGACGGGCCTGCCGCGCTCCTGATTGTGCTGACCACGTTTTTGACCTTTTTTGCCACGCTCTATTCGCAAAACAAGGACTGGACGCGGGCTGGGCAATACTACGCCTTTCTGTTAGCGCTCGAAACGTGCGCCATCGGGGCGTTTTCGTCGCTTGATTTGATTTTGTTCTTCGTGTTTTTTGAAGCCTCGCTTATTCCGACGTATTTTCTTATCGGGATTTGGGGCGGGCGCGGAAGATTGCAGGCAGCGAACAAATTCTTCGTGTACACGGTTGTCGGATCGCTTTTGATGCTGGCCTCCATTATTGGTTTGTACGTCTACACGGGAACGTTCGATTTCGTCGCTATCCGCACGGCTTTAGCAACCAATCCGCTGGACGCAAGCGTTGCGCTGTGGCTGCTTGCCGGATTTTTGGTCGCGTTTTCGGTGAAGACCGGCGTGTTTCCGCTCCATACGTGGCTGCCCGATACCTACACCGAAGCCCCGACGGCGGGAACCGTGCTGCTGTCCGGCGTGCTGGCGAAACTGGGAACCTACGGTTTGTACCGGTTCGCGCTCGGCCTTTTCCCGGAAGCCTCGCAAGCCGTCGCGCCGTTCATGGTCGCGCTCGGCGTCGTCAGTATTATTTATGGGGCATTGGTCGCGGTCGCGCAAAAGGACGCCAAGCGTGTGCTGGCGTATTCGTCGATTAGCCATTTGGGATTTGTCGTTTTGGGCTTGTTTTCGATGACGCCGCAAGGCGTGTCCGGCGCGGTCTTGCAAATGGTCAACCACGGTATTTCATCCGGCGCGGCGTTTTTGCTCTTGGGCATGATCCACGACCGTCGGCAAACGACGCTCATTCGCAACTTAGGCGGCTTGTGGGAACAGATGCCGATTTTCGGACGCATTTTCCTCATCGTCGTTTTGTCGTCGATTGCGCTGCCCTTAACGAACGGCTTTGTCGGCGAGTTTTTGATACTGCTCGGGGCGTTCCAAGCCTTCCCGTGGGCGGGCGCGCTTGCCACAACGGGCGTCGTTTGGTCAGCCTTGTATATGTTGTGGATGTTCCAGCGCGTGATGTACGGGCCGGTCGATAAGCCGGAAAACCGACGCTTGCTGGATTTATCGAGCGGCGAGCGGGGCGTTCTCGTACCCTTTATTATCTTGATCTTTTTAATCGGCATTTACCCGGCCCCGTTTTTGCGCCAAATTGACGCCGCGCTGCAAACGACGCTGGGCGGCCCGGTCGCAACGGCCCGCGCGTTGCCGATTGCGACGCCTGCCTCTGTGCTTGCTATGAAGGAAAAACCGTGACCGAAACGCTCGAAGGCCTGCGCTCGCTCGCCGCGCCGATTGTCACCGTCGTGTTCGGGATGGTCGTTTTGCTGCTCGGTTTGGGCGCGACGACGCCCGAAAAGCGCCGCATCTTGCCGATTGTCAGTATTTTAGGGCTGTTGTTCGCAGCCTTGATTTCTACGGCGCTTTTGGGTCAGGCGCAAGTCGCCTTCGACGTGGAACCCGCCGGTTTGTATTTCGGGCGCGGCATGATCGGCGACCGTTTCGGCGGTTTGTTTTGTATTTTGCTTGCCCTTGCCGCCGCGCTTGCTATCGGTATGGGCGGGCGGTTTTTGGAAGAAAAACGGCTCAATTCCAGCGAGTTTTACGCCCTGCTTCTGTTTTCCGCGTCCGGCGCGATGCTGATGGCCCTATCCTACGATCTGGTCAATGTGTTCGTGGGCTTAGAAATTTTGTCGGTTTCGCTGTACATTTTGTCGGGTTTCGCGCGGCGCGAGCGGCGGAGCGAAGAATCCGCCGTCAAGTATTTTTTGCTGGGCGCGTTCGCGTCGGGCTTTTTGCTGTACGGTATCGCGCTTATTTACGGCTCGGTCGGTTTAATCATTCAGAACCCGGGCCTGAAAATTACCGGAACCTCGCTGACCAACTTCGATACGATTGGGCAGGCGCTCCGCGTCGGCATCAACGCAACGGGCGGAACCTCCACGCTGCTGTATTCGCCGATCTTTATCGCGGGTGTCGCGCTTGTGATTGTGGGTTTGGGGTTCAAGGCCGCGATTGCACCGTTCCATTTCTACGCGCCCGATGTGTACGAGGGCGCGCCCACCCCGGTGACCGCGTTTATGTCGGTCGCCGCCAAAGCCGGGGCATTGGCGGCACTCGTTCGCTTTTTGATGGTGCTGCTGAACGGCGGGCAAAGTTTCGGCCCGTTTCACGCCATGTTATGGGGCCTCGCCCTTGCGACAATGCTTGTCGGAAATATCCTTGCCGTGCGGCAAGTCAATATCAAGCGAATGCTGGCGTATTCGAGTATCGCCCACGCCGGGTACATTTTGGTCGGGATTTTGGCGATTGGCAAACAAATACCCGATACCGGCTTGGCGCAGAGCGCCGTCCTGTTTTACCTGTTCGCCTACACGCTCATGAATATCGGCGCGTTCGCCGTGGTGGTTTGGCTGGGCCGGGGCAACGCGACGGGCGAACACGGCGAATATCTGCTCATCCGCGATTATGCCGGTTTGGGGCAAAAGCAGCCGCTCGCCGCGCTGGCGATGAGTATTTTCATGCTGTCGCTCGCCGGGATTCCGCTGACGGCTGGCTTTTTGGGCAAACTGTATTTGTTCATGGGGGCCATTCGCGGCGGTGAGGCACTGCTTGCCGCACTCGGACTTGTCATTAGCGCAATCGGTGTTTTCTACTATTTGAACATCATCGCGTCCATGTATTTCCGCGATCCGGTCAGCGGCGACGCTTTCGCGCAGGTGCGCGGCGGCGGCGCGAAAAACGTCGCCTTGCTGTGCGCGCTGGGAACGCTCGCCTTGGGGATTTTCCCTGTCGGTGTGCTTCCCAACGCTGCCGCGCCGCTCGCGGAAGCCAGCCGTCGTCCGCGAACAAGGCCCGTGCCTCCGCCGCCGGTGGGAGAAGAGGCCGCCCCGCTTGCACCCGGTGAACCTGTACCGCCCGCGCCGGGACGCGAAGTAGGCGAAGGCCGCGAACTATCGCCGCCACCCGGCGAAGTAACCCCGGTGGAAAACGAGCCGTCGCCCGCTGCCGAAGCGACACCCGCACCCAATGCAGAAGACGCCGCAACGCCTGCGGCCTCACCGTCACCGGAAGCGTCGCCTGACGCAGACGCTTCGCCGCCCATGCCTGCGGCTTCGTCCGCTTCAACGGAAGCGACGCCCGCGCCTGTGCCTACCCCTTAGCCCGGCGCGTCGCCGCCCGGCACGCTTCCGCAGTCCGCGAGGTATTGGAGTGTCGCGCCCATAATGTCGCCGGTTTGGGCGGTGAGCGTGTAAAACATCGCTTCGCGGAAAATGCGCTGGGCGGGATGGTCAAGCGCGTTGGCCCCGCCCGACGAGGCCGCGAGATAGGCATGGGCGCACCGAACGCCCAGCGTTATCGCCCATGCTCGCGCATTCAAGGCCCCCGCTTTGTAGGTTGGCGTGTCTTTCGGGCCGTCCGCCCATCTGCGGGCCTCGGCGCGGCACTGATTGATTTCGGCTTGTAGTTGGTTCGCGGTTTCCTGCATGACCGGCTGATTAGGACGCTTTTGGGCAAGCTCGCGCAGCCGATTGACGGCCCCGGTCGCGCAGCCGAGCGGCGGCGAAACCGCGCCCGCGATTCCCGCTTCGTCGCCACGCGCCATTTGTTCGCGCGACGAAAACTTCACAAAGGCGTCGGGCGGCACGACGAGGCCGTCCAAAATGACTTCCGTCGTTGCCGCCGCGTTCATCGCGCACTGCGGCAAGGGCGGCGACGAGCGCAAATGCGCCCCTTCAATCGCGGAGGCGTAGACGTACAAATGCCGGTCGGTATCATCGAGAAACGCCCCGAAAATCACGCCTTTGAGAAGCGGCCAGCCGGTAACCCACGGCGCTTTGCCGGTCAGTTTCCAGCCTGCATCGTTTGGCAGCGTTTCGGCCCGCAGAACCGGGTCGGGGCGGCGCAGATGCCCGAAGCCCACGCCGACGTAATGATCGCCGCGCGCCATCGCCCGCAGAATCGTTTCGCGCAAAACGGGGTTTTCGCTGCTGGCGATCATGCCGCACGCGCCCAAATGCTGCGTTAGAACAAACCACGTCGTTCCGCAGGCCGCCGTCAACGTTTCCGTATAGGCACGTAGAAACGCCCCGCCCGCGTTTTGTCCGCCCCACTCGGTCGGGGTCGTCACGCCAACGAGGCCCGCGTCGGCAAGAGCGCGCAAATTCGCGGTCGGCGGTTCGCCCGATACATCTACCGTTTGTGCATTGGGCGCAAGAACGGTATCGGCAATCGTTTGGGCGCGTGTTAATAATTCCTTTTCGGTCGGCGATAATTCTTCCGAAGGCGAATGGGCCTGCGTTTCCGATGCGTTTTCCATGATGCGAGTTTACCCACTGGTCAGCACGGGAAACGCCGCGCCGTTTGTTGAACTTGTTAGGTATTACCGATGCAGGAAATCGACACCGAACCGTCATGGGATCTGACGCTCAATCAAATCGAAGACCACGCCCGCTGGGCGACGGGGCCGGAGGGCGACGCGCGCCGCGAAGCCGAACTGCCTGAAACGACCGGAGCGCGCCTTGAAACCATCGCCCGGCAAATGTACCAAACGGGTAGCCAGTACCCAACGCTGACAACACCTTTCAATCAATACCAGCATTTTATAGAACGGCGCGAAGCGGCATATTGGGTATTAGAAGCCGTTTTCGCGCATCCGAACGTGCCACCCACTATCGTTCGTGATATTTTCGGGACAGCGTTTTTCAGCAACGCTATGGTGCGAGCGTTTTTCAGCAATCCTACTGCCCCTTTTACCCTTTTGGAACTGCCGGACTTCTTGATGGGGTTGTCGGTTCACGTGCAAAACCGTTTGCTCAAACAAGAAACGATGCCGCCCGTGATGGTTCGCTCGCTCGCCGCCCAGCCGCTGGACGCAAAAGGCCACAAAGCATCAACTATTGATACGGCACACCTGCATATCGCCGTTGCTGGAGAGGCCGACCCGGAAAACTGGGAAAACGAGTTGCGCGTGTACTGGCAACGTTTTTGCGACCGTGCCACGGGGCGAGCGCGCCGCTGGCACGTCGATTTGGCTGAACAAGGGCTTGCGCCCGCGTGGGCCGCGCGTCCGCTCCCGCCGCCGGAGAAATTGGCGCGACACAAGGTATTGGAAAAATGGTTCGCGTCCGCGCACACGCCAAACAGCGAAGAAACGCTCGCGCTGGCGCGACGCATCGCGCCGTATTTGGAACTGGAGTTCGTCGCCCACCATTTGCGCGCGGAGGCGACGGAAGCCGACTTGATGAATTTGCTTGCTGTCACCCAGCACGAGTATGGTTTGGTAGGCCGGGCGATTTTGCGCCACCCGTCCGTGTCAGGGAATTTGATTCGTCGCTTGGTGCGCGCCGACGAAGGCCGCTTCCGCCATGATGCCGCTTGCCTTCCGCAAACCCCGCCCGACATCATCGCCGAATTTTTACAAAGCCCCGTGCCGGAAATTAGACGCGCGGCGCGGGCGCATCCGAACGCTCCCGGCAATGCGCGGGAACAATCCTTGAATGCGACTCGGAAATGTATGAAAGCCGAACAGAACATTGCCGGGAGCGAATTCATCTCCCTGCTTTGGGTTTTGGAAAATCAGGATCAAAATGAGCCGGAAGTTTATTGGGCGGACTCGGAAAGTTGGACAAGTCGTTTGGAGCAGATTTTGCGTGTTACGACGGACAACTTGGACACGCAGTTTCGGAGCGACATTCTGCACCGAACGCCGTGCGCCTTATTCCGTACCCTTTCGCATGACGGCAACCGGTTCGTGCGCGCCGCCGCCCGCGCGAAACTCGCCGATCCGAACTATCAGTTCGTACTGTAACAGGGCGTGACATGAAGATGGAAAGCGAAATCAAAAGGGATTGGCCGGACAAATGGGTGGAAAAGGCGCGGGCGCAGTACCCGGCGGGCGAACCATCGCGCCGCCTCACGGCAATTGCCGCCGACCCAAATACGCCCGGCTCCGTTTTGGAAACGGTGGCGCGGGAAGCCTTGCTCAATTTCGACGCGCGCCACAACGGAGCCGTTGATGCGTGTTTTTCCGCTTTAGAGGCGGCTGCCGCGCATCCGAACACGCCCCCCGTAATTTTGACCGAACTTATCAAGCGGTCGCCGATATTATGCCGTGCGGTTTGTCGTAACCCGGTCACTCCGTTTCTTTTGTTAGAGCAGCCGTCTTTCCTTGCCGATTTACCCGAAGTCTTGCAATTTGCTTTGCTTCGGGAAGCCGATATTCCCGAGTCTTTCGCGCAAATGCTCGCCGCCGAAAAGGGCGCGGCGCAAACCACGGCGGTGCGAAACGCGGCCCGCTTGCACATCCAATCGCCCGGCAGCGCGAAAGTCGCACGCAACTGGAAAAACGAACTGCGTGACTATTGGAAAAATGAGTGCGCGGAAACGCGAAACCCCATAGCGCGCCACTGGCACGCCGATTTGGTTGACGTCGGACTTGCGCCGTCGTGGGCAAACGGCAGAAGTGGGTTGCCTGAATCCGTGCATCCGATTCGGTTTGCTTCGTTTCCGGTTATCGACGAATGGCTGCGCTTCAAACACGCGGAAGGTTCGCCGCAAAGGGCTGCGATGATGAAGCGGCTCGCGCCCAAAGCGGAAAACCGCGAGACGCTGGCGTGGAATTTGCGCGAAGACGCCACGCCCGCCGATTTACGCGCTGCGCTGAACGCACCGGGAGGCGAGCCGAATTGGATACGGGAAACGGTTTTGCGCCACCCTTCCGTGACCGCTGCGTTAATCGCCCAAATAATAAAAAGCGGCAACGTGGAGGCGCGCGTTGTTGCCGGTTTGCCGCAAACGCCGCCCCGTATGTTGATTGAATTGCTGCAAAACCCCGATCCGTTTTTGCGCCGTTTGGCCCGCAAGCATCCGAACGCGCCGCCCAGTGCGCGCAAACTGGGGCGGCGCGTTGCGCTTGAGTGCGCGTCGCGGCTCACGGAAGCGCCGTCGCCGTTCGTGTCGTTTGTTGTCGCCCTTTATGCGTCGCAACCGAGCGGCGACAGGGTCGCAAAAGCCGAACACGCGCTTTGGACGCAGCGGTTGGAAGCCGTTTTTCTCACTCCGAATAGTGGCGATTTCTTGTCCGACGACCGGATCGGACACACGGGCCGCGCCCTTTTGCAGCATTTAAGCCACGACGGCAACGTGTTTGTGCACGCCGCCGCCCACGCTAAACTCGCCGACCCCGACTACAAATTTACCTTGTGAAGCTGCCTTGCCCAAACGAATGCGGCAAGTGTAAGAAGTAAACCGAAAAATGAGCGACACCAAAACCGCAACGGATGCTTGGATCCAAAAAACACGGGCGCTGGGGCGCAATACGGTTATTTGGGAAAAATGGCGCGAAACCGTCACCAATTTGGCGACGCCTGCAACGGACTTGGAAACGGCAGCGGCCTCCGTTTTGCCAACCGTGTTTAGAGAGAGCGGCAGTGACTTTGTTTTAGAAGCGGTTGCCATGCACCCAAACGCGCCGCCGAATTTGCTGGCGCAAATAGTCGAACGGTGGCCTAATGCGGCCCGCGCGTTTTGTGAAAATCCCATCGCGCCGTTTTTGCTGTTGGAAACCCCCGACTTCCTCGCGCTGCTTGACGAAGAAGCACAGCTCGCGCTGCTGCGGGAAGCCGATTGTCCGCCCGTTTTGGTACGACTAATAACATTGGGCGGAGCGGCAAAAAGCGAGGCCGTACAAACGGCAGCGCATCTGCATATCGCGGTTGCCGGGGAGGCAACGGAAACGGGCGAATGGGAAGACCAACTGCGTGATTACTTCAAAAACCGGTGCGCGGAGGATATGGAAAGTGATGGATACGCGCGTGAGCAGAATGCCGATTTGGTAGAAATGGGATTTGCCCCAGCGTGGGCAAACGGCCCAACGCTTCCGCCTGAACCTGCGCCGATTATTCGTCACGAGGAAGCAGACGAAGAAGCGTTAAGAGAATGGTTTCGTTGCACACCTGCGCCCGACACGGTGGAAGAAAAAGCGTTGCTGGAACGCATCGTTCCGCGAATACGAAAACGCGACCCACTGGCAGGGGGCGTATTGGTAAAAGGTCTGCGTATGGGAGCGACCCCAGATGACCTTATGGCATTGTTTCAGGCGTCGGATGGTCGAGGTATTATCGCTCGGGCCGTGATTCGCCACCCAGCAGTGACGCCAGACCTCATTCGCGTGTTGGCAAAGGAAAGGGATTTCTCCCTTTTGGAAAGTATCGCAACGCATCCGAAAACACCACCCGACATCATTCTGTTTCTTTTTGAGGGCGATTTTCCTATATATCCGTTAGTGCGCCGTTTAGCACGCCGTCACCCTAACGCCCCGCTGAATGTCGGCAGGGTTTCGCGCGATATTTTCTTAAGTACCGCCGGATTTGGAAGAAATTCAAGGGGCGGGGAATACCCATCGATGTTCGCCTCGTTTGTTATTTGTTTACAGCGCGCGAACGAGGCGCAAGGCGGAAGCAGCGGTTTACAAAATGACCTGCCGCGTCGTGCTGAACACCCTGTTTGGACGACGCGCTTGGAAGCAGTGCTTTTAGCAAAAAATAACGAAACTGTTTTTGAGGGCGACGAGGCGAAGCGAACGGGAGGCGACTTGTTGAACCATTTGGCCCGCGACGGCAACCGCATTGTCCGAGCCGCCGCGCAAACACGCCTGACCGATCCGAACTACAAATTCATCTTGTAAACGAATAAACGATGGAAAGAATGACAGCCAACAATCCGTGGTGGGATAAACCAAACGCTATCGCCGAAATGGAAGACGAGTACCAGCAATGGATCGGCGCGGCGCGCGATATGGCGACGCCCGCGCACGCCTTGCAGGAAATTGTGCATGCGCTCGCGCCGCCCGAAATGTGGCAGCGCGTCGAATCGACAATGGAAGATTTTACCGATCTCATGGGTTTGGGCGGACAGCGCGTTCTGGTTGCCATTGCGGCCCACCCCAACGCGCCGCCCGCGCTGCTTGCCGAGCTTTTGGACGGCTTGCCGGACGCCGCGCGGGGCTTTTGCCGCAACCCCGCCGCGCCGTTTCTGTTGCTCGAAGCGCCCGATTTTGTCGTTACCCTATCGCGCAGAGCGCAGCTTGCCCTGCTTTGCCAAGGCAATCTGTCGCCGATTTTCGCGCGGCAAATGGCGAACGCTTTCCCCGAGCCGGAAAACGAGGAGCCGTTGGAGGCGTATCCCGATAGGCACGCAGACAGTATGCGGGAAGCGGCGCACTTTCATGTCGCGGTCGCGGGCGAACGGTCGCCCGGAAGCGACGGCTGGCAAAACGCGGTGCGCGACTACTGGCAAAGCGTGTGCGCCGACCCGGGCACAAAGTACAGTGACGCGGCGCACCAAGCCGCCGAACTTGCAGACATCGGCCTTGTGCCGTTGTGGGCCGCAACGGGCATGCAGGCTCCGCCCTCGCCCGCGCAACCCCCTCAAACCACGCCGCGTGCGCCGGAATATCCGTATTTGGAGGCGTGGTTTCGCTATGAGTGTGCGGAAGGCTCGCCCGAAGAGGCCGCCATGCTCAAACAAATCGGGCCGGATGTGAAAAATAAGGCCGCGTTCGCCCGCGCCCTGCGTGCCGGTGGAAACGAAAGCGACCTGCTGTATGTCGCGCAAACGGAAACCAGCGAGCGCGGCTTGATCCTGCAAGCGATGCTCCGTCATCCAAAATTGGACGCCCACGTTCTCGAAGCTCTTGCCCTCCGCAACGAGGGCAAGCTGCTCAGCAAACTGCTGGGACATGAAAAAAACGGCCCGGGGCTTCTTGTCAAGTGTATGGAGCACCACGACCCAGCACTAAGATATTTGGCTAGGCGGCACAAGAACGCGCCAAACGACAACGGCGAAACCACGCTGCGCGCGTTCGTAAACCGCGCGTTTACCCAATACGAAGAAGCAACGGGTCGATGGTACAGCAACCGGCATTTGTCCCCGTTCGCCTCGTTTGTGGCAAGTTTGACCTATCCGGCCCGCAGTACGCCCGCGCACTTATTGAACCGGGCAAAATCGCTGCGCTGGATGGAGCGCGTGGAAGCCGTGTTTATCGCGTCCGCAAACCCCGACTTGCTCCACACCGACGAGGCGGGCCGTACGTGCGCCGATTTGCTCCACCATTTGTCAATGGACGGCAATCGCTTGGTACGCGCCGCCGCCCGTGCATATATCACCGACCCGAAAACCGTTTTTCAATGGGACGAAAAAGGTGGAAACAATGAGTAATTTGCACAGCCAAGTCCGTCAAAGCTGGCTGTCCGAAGCGCAGGACGCACAAACCCCTTCGGGGCGATTAACGGTTCTTTATCAAGATGCCTGCACTCGTGTCAATAAAGTCCCGCATAATTTGATGGATGGGGCGGTTCGGCGCGAGCAGGAATTGCTTGACGCGCTGGTGCGAAACCCGAACGCTTCACCCGATCTGCTTATACAACTCTTGACTTGGAACGTGTCCATAAAAACCGTTCTGGAAAATCCGGTTTTGCCGTTTCTGTTGCTGGAAGACCCGGACTGGCTCCGTAAACTAAACATGAATCAGCGGCAATACCTATTAAGTTATGCCGACATACCCTTGCCGTTCGTCCAGTACATGGCAGGCGGCACACTGGACAAGCCGATGAAAAAACTGCCCGCAAAAACGCCGGAGCATTTAGTTCAAAGGCTCATTTATGCAAACCAAAAAAACATAGCAGACGAAGCACGTCATCATATACTGCTTGCCGGAGAATTGAGCGAAACGGTATGGAAAGACGCGCTTCGCGCTTACGTGCGCGCTTATTGTGCCAAGCCGTGGAGTTTACAGGAAAACAGCGCGGCCCGCGCCGCCGAGATAGAACAGGAACGACAGCTTTTACTGGATTACGTGGAATTGGAATTGCTGCCTTCTTGGGGAGCGAGCGCTTACCAACACGACGAACCTTTTTTGCCGCACTGTGAAGAATTATCCGACGAGGAAAGGACGGTACGCAATGTGCGCACCTCGCCGCAAAAACTGGGGCAATTATACAAGAAAAATGAGGCGTATCACGTCGCCCTTGCTCAAAACACCAGAACGCCGCGCCCGGTATTGACGCTCCTCGCGCAAAGTCACGATCCGTTGGTGCGGCGTTTAATCCGCCGCAATCCTTCCACGAAAGCGTTCGCCGTCAAAGAAACCCGTTACGGCGCGGTCACCAATGCGGGACAATTTGCGGGCACGGACGCGCCGGTCGAATCGCCAATCGCCCGGATTGTGCGGGCGGTTAACGGAACGCCGCCGTATGCTCCAAATTTCCAGCGCACTTCGCCGCCGTCGTGGTGGCAGGATCGGCTTGCGTTTGCGCTGTGCCCTTCCATGAAATCGGCCCAAGAGCAAAGCGCGACGTTCGTCAATGACGGAAATCAATTCGTGCGAGCCGCTGCCCGCACCCGCATTGCAGATCCCGATTTTGTTTTGACTTGGGAGGACGAGGTGTAAATAATCCGGGTTTTTGTTGCCGGGTAGAAGGGGCGACTCGGAGTAAATTGAGCAGAAAACACCGTTCGTTTCAAAGGGAAAACCCATGCAAGTCGCGTTCCTTTCCGCTCCCGTTAATCAAACCACGTCAAATGCCGCGCCCGAAGAAATCGCCGCCGACCCGAACACGCCCGCGTCCGTTTTACAGGAGTTGTACCAAAGCCATCAGCAGCACTACGACCGAACCACGTACAAATGGGTGGCGGAAACGCCCGAAGTGATGTTTGCGCTGGCGCAAAACCCGAACACGCCCCCCGCGATTCTGTCCGCGCTTTTGCCCGGCTACGCGCCCGCGTTTTGCCAAAACCCGGTCGCGCCGTTTGTTTTGCTGGAAGCGCCTGATTTTTTATCCGATGTGGGCACGAACGCGCTGCGGGCGCTTTTGTTTTGCGCGAACGCGCCCGCCGCGCTGATTCGCATCCTTCCCGCGCAGGCGTCCGCATCGGGCAAAGTGGGCAAGGACGATGCGGCAATTTTGGCGGACGCGGCCCGAACCCATATCGCGTTTGCCGGGGAATGCGCGCCGGGCGCGTGGCAAGGAGAACTCGAAACGATTTGCCGCGAAATTTGTGAAAACCCGCCCGGCAGCGACGCCCGCGAATTTCACGCCGATTACGCCGAACTCGGCCTGCTGCCCAGAACGTGGCCCGAAGCGGTTTCTCCGCTGCCGACCGTAAAAAACACCAAATTGAGCAAAGAATTGAACGGGCATCCGTGGCGGGACAAGGCCGGGAGCGTTTTGGTCAAGGCGCTTGCGCCGAATCTTGCGCCCGAACTCTTGCGGGCGATGGCGAACGAGAGCGACCATACCTTGTCGCAGGCACTCGTTCTGTACGCGGAAACGCCCGCCGATGTGTTGCAAACGGTCGCAAGCGCCGAATTCGCCGAAATGCGCCTGCGCTTGTACGCCGCCAAGCACCGGAACGCAGGCCAAGCGCTGCTTTCCGAATTCGCCGCCGACAGCAACCCGTTTTTGCGCCGGTTGGCCCGCCAGCACAGAAACGCTCCCGTAAACGCCCGCGCGCTGGGCCGCACAACCGCGATTCAAAAACGGGGCGCGACGCCGCTTTGGCTGCTTGTCAGCGGTTTATACGGCAAATTGACATTGGAAGAAATTCGCAAGCGAACCGAGTCGCCGGTTTGGATGGAGCGATTGTCGGCAGTGTTCGCCATCACAAACGGCGCGACCCGCGTGTCCGACGAGCGCCGCGCCCTGCTCCGCGAGCGAACCGGCGACGCCAACCGCTTCGTTCGCGCCGCCGCGCAGGCGTTTTTGGAAAACCCGGAATACCGCTTTTCTTGGTAGATGGCAAAGGAGCCTACTGTGAACACCGCGAACCCTGATAGCGAAGCCATGAAAAAAGAACAACGCGCTTTGATTGAGGCCGCATCCAACCCGGACGCGACCGGCGACGAGTTGTACGAAATCTATTTGAAAGCGCGACGGCACTGGAGCGCGACCAGCCGAAAGGTAATTCAAGAAACACCGGAGGCTATGGCCGCCATCGCCCGTCATCCGAACACGCCGCCCAAAACGCTCGCACTTCTCGTGCAGGGCTTTCCCGAAGCCGTTTTGGAAAACCCGATTTTGCCGTTTATACCCTTGGAAGCGCCGACGTTTTGGGCCGAAATCCCGGGCGGCATTTTGCAGGATTTTCTCCGCTATTCTCAGGTTCCCGTGTCCGCGCTGAAGGCTATCGCAAGCGGCGGTGCAACAAACGCCCACGAGCGGGTGCGCCGCGATGCCGCGCATCATATAGGGCTTGCGGGCGAACTCGACCCGACGGCGTGGCAAGACGCCGTACGAACCGTTTGCAAACAAGAAGGCGTCCGCTCGAAAAACGAGGCCACGCAGTGGTTCGCCGACTGGATCGAAACCGGTCTTTTGCCGACAGAATGGAGCGGTGATGCGCCGCTTCCAGCGCCTGCCCCCGCTTATGAGCCGCGTTTGAACGTGAACCGCCCGTCGTTTGTGCGCGCCAAAGACAAGTTGGCAATCCTGCCCGCCGATGCCGCGCCGGATTATCTACACGGCTTGGTTCAGGACAAAACGCTGATGGATGCGCCTATTGTGCTTGCCGTCGCGCTGCACCCGAACACGTCGGCGGAGACCCTTCGCTATTTGGGGCAGCGGCGCGAAATGAATTTGGGGCTGGCCGTCGTGCAGCATCCGAACACGCCCCCGGACACCCTGCATCATTTTACCGAAGGGGTTTACGAGGGCTATGTTGCCCGGTGCGTTCTGGTCGCCCGTCATCCCAGCGCGAGCGTAAACACGATCCGCGACCTTGCCGCGCACGGGAATCCCGTCGTGCGCCGCTTGGCCCGCCGCCATAAAAACGCGCCCGACGGCCTTGTGGAAATTTCGCGGCAAACCAATCTCGTGCCCGGCAAAACGCCCATCAGTGTTAAAGACCACGCGCCCCTTTGGTACGTAATTCACGCGCTGCACGCCGTAAGGCCCACAACCAAATGGATCGAAAAATGTGCGGCTTCTTCGGATTGGATACTGCGCCTTGCCGCCGCGCTTGCGCTCCTACGCCGCGCATCGGAAAGCGCCGCGCCCAAAAAATCCGCTGCGCAAACGAAAGCATTGGAAACCGCACTTCGGGAAAAACTGCAAAACGACGGCAACCGTTTTGTTCGCGCGGTCGCCCGCGCTGACGGTGAGGCGTTTGATTTTGCGTTGTAGGTTATAATAAGCCATGCAATTTTCACGTCGCTTGATGCCCTTCCGTCATGTCGCTTTCGTGTACGCCGCATTTGCCGCGACGGCCTTCGTTTCGCTTGCAGCCCAAGCCCACGACAATCAACCGGCGCGACCCAGTGTGGAGGCGTCGCCCGCCCCACGCTTGATTACGCTCGACGATGTGGAAGGCCCGAACGCGGTTGATATGGAGGGCTGGCTGCCGTATATCCCGCAAGCCCTCAGCGACGGGCGGAATTTTCTGGAATACGGCTTGGATGCCAAATCCGGCAAGCCGCAGTTCATGAAGGTGAACTATCAAACCGGGGCGCAAACGCCGTTTTACGATGCCGACAAAATGGAGCGCGCCCTTGCCGCCTTGCCCGCGATTGGGCCGGAACAAGCCGCACGGCTCGCCCACGGCTACACGTTGAATTTAAGTGCAGATCAAAAGCGGGCGCTGTTTTCGGTCGGCGGCGATTTTTTTGTGTACGATATTCCGCTGAACAAAGCCGTTCAAATCACCAATTCGCCTAAAACAAGCAAAACCAACGAAAGTTTCAGCCCCGACGGCAAGCGTTTGGTATATGTCAGCGACAACAATTTGACTGTTGTCGATGTGGCCCTCGACGGTAAAAAATCGGTTCCGCGCGCTTTGACGACCGACGGCAGCGCGGGCGTGTACAATGGGCGTTTGGACTGGGTGTACGAGGAAGAAATTTACGGGCGCGGCAAAACGACCGGCTATAAGTGGAGCAGCGACAGCCGCCACGTGGCGTTTTTGCGGCTGGACGAAAAGCCGATGCAGCCGTTTATCTTGCCCGATCAACTGCCGATAGGGCAAAATCTGGAAAAGCAGTGGTATCCGAAAGCGGGCGACCCCAACCCCCTTGTGTCGCTGCATATCGCCGACTGCGAGCCGGGCGCGCAGGCCGCGTCGCCGGTTTATGCCAATGTCAAGGGACGCCCGCAGCCGGTGAAAGCCAAATCGGCAGGTATCGTCAATATTCCGCTGGAAAAATACGCACCGAACGACCGGCTTGTGGTGCGGTTTGCATGGACGCCAAGCGGCGACAAACTGACCTATCAGGTGCAGAACCGCATCCAAAACGTGCTGGATTTGAACGTTTTCGATACGAAAACAGCAAAAGCGCGCACATTGATTCAGGAAAAAACGCCCGCGTGGGTCGAGATTATCGACAACCCGTCATGGCTTAAAGACGGCACGTTTTTGTGGCAGTCCGACCGCACGGGCTATCGGCACGTATACCGGTACAAACCCGATGGCACGTTTGTCGGCGCGGTTACGAGCGGGCCGTGGGATGTCCGCGATCTGTACGGCGTGGACGAGAAAACCGGCTGGGTCTATTTCAGCGGAACCGAGCGCAGCCCGATTGGGCAGGATATTTGCCGTGTGAAATTGGACGGCACGGGCTATAAACGCTTGACCGAAAAGGAAGGCACGCATTCCGCGCAGTTCGACCCAACATTCACCTTTTTCACCGACCGTTGGAGCGATTTGACGACCGCCCCGCAGTCGCGCGTGCTGCGCGCCGACACCGGGGCCGAAGTGCGCGTGCTGGGCAACAATCCCGACCCGGCCCGCAACGCCGCGCGGTTTCAAATGAGCAAGCCGGAACTCGTGAGCGTCAAGGCCCGCGACGGGTTCGAGATGAACGCCATTTTGCTCAAGCCGACCAACTTCGATCCGACCAAAAAATACCCGGTTTTTTGCCCCGTGTACGGCGGGCCGGGATTGCAAACCGTGCGTAATTCGTGGGGCACGGTCGGTTTGAGTGATCAAATGATGGCCGAAAAAGGCTACATCGTGTGGATGTGCGACAACCGCTCCGCCTCGGGGCGCGGCTTGCAGTCGCAGTGGCCGATTTATCAAAATATGGGCGTTTCGGAACTTTCCGATGTGGAAGACGGGCTGAACTATCTTAAAGCGCAGCCGTGGGTGGACGCCGCGCGCATCGGCATTAGCGGTTGGAGTTTCGGCGGGTTCTTAACCGAATACGCTTTAACGCATTCCAAATCGTTCAAGGTGGGCGTCGCCGGTGCGGGCGTTTCCGACTGGCATTTGTACGATACGGTTTACACCGAACGCTACATGAAAACGCCGCAGGAAAACCCGAACGGCTACGAAATCACGTCCCCGGCCAAAGCGGCGGAAAACTGTTCGGGCAAACTGCTGATTTTGCACGGAATGATGGACGATAATGTCCACCTGCAAAACTCCGTCCAAATGGTATACGGGCTGCAAAAAGCGGGCAAAGAGTTTGAAATGATGTTTTACCCGTCGCCTGCCGCTCGGCACGGCATCCGCGATCCGCAGC
The DNA here is from genome assembly GCA_964241985.1 of uncultured Armatimonadaceae bacterium. Classification (GTDB taxonomy): domain Bacteria; phylum Armatimonadota; class Armatimonadia; order Armatimonadales; family Armatimonadaceae; genus CAXTBP01. The sequence goes on from CAXTBP010000011.1 coordinate 26,704, forward strand.
AAAGCCGCCATCTGCGCGCCCTGCAAACCAAGTTCATTTTGGAGAATTTGTAGAACTTACACCGGCGCTTCGGCCCCGATCGTCGTCGGCGCGGCGGGCGGTTTCGATGTTTCGCCGAAGGCGGCAAGCACGGCTTGATGTTCCGCGCTGCCGAGTACGGACAGTGGGGGCATCGCCCCAAAGGTAGCCGCCTTTGCTTTTGCTTGCAGAACGCGGCGGGCCGATTCGCGGACGCGCTCATAGGACAGTTCGCCGGTTTGTACGGCAGTTTGCAGGGCGGCAAAGGCTTCGCGCTGGCGGGCTTCGGTGTGGCAAATAAGCAGCATATCTGCGCCCGCAATCGCGGCAAGGACGGCGGCGCGGGCCGTTCCCCACGTATCCGCAACGGCTTTCATTTCCAAGCAATCGGTCACAATCAGACCGTCGAAGCCCAACTGTTCGCGGAGCAAGCCCGTTAAAATCGGACGGCTCAGTGTGGCGGGCAGGCCGGAATCATCCAGCGCGGGAAACAAAATATGGGCCGTCATGACGGCAGGGACGCCCGCAACAATGGCGGCTTGAAACGGCACGAGTTCGCGGGCCTGCATTTCGGCCAAAGAAAACGGGAGCGTTGGCAAGGCGTAGTGGCTGTCGAGGGCCGTGTCGCCGTGGCCGGGAAAGTGCTTCACGCAGGCTAAAACGCCGCCATCGGCATAGCCCGCGACCTGCGCCAAAACATACGGGGTTGTGGTTTCGGGAGTGGTTCCAAAGGCCCGGTCGCCGATAACGGGGTTGGCGGGGTTGCTGTTCACGTCGGCGACGGGCGCGAAATCCATATTCAAACCGACTGCGGCAAGTTCGCGTCCGGTGACGCGGGCCGCTTCCCGTGCCAAAACAGTGTCGCCGCGTTCGCCAATGGCAAGGGCGGACGGCATTCGCGTAAACGGAGCCGACCCAAACCGCGCGACGCGCCCGCCTTCTTGATCGGTCGCCACCAAAAGCGGGACGTTCGCGCGAGACTGCAAATCTTCGACCATCGCACGAACGGCTGCGGCGTCAATCGTCGGGGGCGCGTCGCCCTTTGCCGTCGATGCTTGGACGTTGCGGCCCATCAAAATCATGCCGCCCGCGTGCAGTTCGCGCACGCACGTATCGGCCTGCGCGTTGACGCGGGCTAAACTGTCCGGCCCGCCCCAGCCCAAAAACAGCATTTGCCCGATTTGCTGATCGAGCGATAAATCGTCTACGTCGGGAAGGGCGGGCGCGGTTTGCGAAGTTGGCATGACTAAATAGTTAATCGGCGGATGGGGTAAAGCCTGCCATAAAACGGCAAAAAACAGAAACCCAAACCGCGTCAAAGGGTCAATTTACCTATGAAATCGCCTCCATTCTTTGCCGCGCTTGCGCTGGGCGCGGCCTTCATTCCGCCGTCAACTATCGCGTTCGCGCAGGTTCCTTCCAAAACGCAAGCAAAGCCCGCCGCCGCGAAAGCCGACGCCAACAAAAAGCCGCTGTCGCGGGTTTTGCAGGCTATGCAGTATACGGACGCGGGGGCGCGTCAGGCCAATGCGCCGGGAAGTCAAGGCGACCCGTTTCTCCTCGCCACGGAATCGTCCATTGCCGAAACGCCGGTGTCGCCCATTTCCGGCGTGACGACGGCGGCGACCGTTGAAAGCCAACTGGACGCGCTCGTTAAAGAATTGCCCAAAGGAACGCGCTGGGTCAAACTGATGCTGCCGCCCCCGCCGACTGGAAAAACCCTCAAAGGCGACGACTTGGCGGATTTCGCGCTCGCCCAAGCCCGCTTGTACGGCAGTGTCGGCGAAGCAGTTTTACCAGCGGGAAGCGTGGAGGTGCTCAGCCAAACCGTGCCCGGTGACAAAGCCGCGACCGTGGTTCCTGCGCTTCGCTTACAGCCCGTATATCTCCTTGTCAACCCCGCCGCGCACAACGCCCTGTCGCGGGGCGTGCGCGATTTCGGCGATTTGACACCCGAACAGCAAAAGAATTGGGCCAAAAACGCCGCCCCGATGTTCATGAATATGACGCCCAAAGAGCGCATGGAAGCCTTTCAAAATATGACCGGGCAGATTTCCTCGCTTATCGAAGCCGTTGTCGATGGAATGTCGCCGGAACAAGCCCGCCAATTTTTCACGGAAATGGGCGGGAAGACGACCGAACACAGCGCGGAAATACCAATCGCCAAAGGCGGTGGCAGCAAACCGTAGCCGCGCAACAGAGCGCAACTCCCGTTTTTGCGGCGATGTGGGTACAATAGAAACCGAGCGACGTGTGCTATCGATTCGCTGCCGCGCCGCGCTTATTTGTTTGTGAACCCGCTTGAACCCAAAGGAGGGAAAGCCGCATGGACGCGACGAGCAATAGGGTTTCTACGACGCCGGTTATCGAACAACTGCATCTGCACATGAAGCGGACGCACTGGGAAACGTGTCGGCACACGGATTTGGGCGCACATTTGCAGGACGCGCTCGACGCCTTGAGCCGCGACGGCTGGGAAGTGGTCGCCGCCTACGCGGTGGATCGGACGCCGGAAATCATTTTGCGGCGTGTGAAAAACGAATAACACGGGCACATCGTAAAAGAAGCGGAACCAAGCCCTTGCGCTGGCTCCGCTTCTTTTTGCCAAAACAACGCATTTTTTCAAAGGGATAATTTATGCAATTACCAAAAACGATGGTTGGGGCACTACGGAAAGGCGCGGGGATGCTCTGCGGAGCCACCGCCCTTTTTGCGCTTTCCGCGTGTCAGACATCCGCGCAAGCGCCGTGGACGCCCAAAAAGGCCCCGCTGATGACGCGCTGGGCCAAAACGGTCGATCCCAAAATGCCGCTGCCCGAGTACCCGCGCCCGCAACTGGTGCGCTCCGAATGGCTGAACCTCAATGGCTTGTGGGAATACCAGCCGGGAACCGAAGGGCAAAACACGCCGACGGGCAAAACGCTTGCCAGTCAGATTTTAGTGCCGTATCCGGTGGAGTCCGCGCTTTCGGGTGTCATGGAGCATCACGACCGAATTTGGTATCGCCGGAATGTGACCCTTCCCGCCAAATGGAGCGGCAAGCAGATCAAACTCAACTTCGGGGCCGTGGATTACGAGTCTGAAGTGTTCGTCAACGGCAAAAGTGTGGGCGTCCATCAGGGCGGATATGTGCCGTTTTCGTATGACATTACGCCGTATTTGACATCGGGCGGGCCGCAGGAAATCATCGTGCGCGTGTTCGACCCGACCGATTTGGGTGGACAGCCGCGTGGTAAGCAAACCTTGAATCCGGGCGGCATCATGTACACGCCGACGACCGGCATCTGGCAAACCGTGTGGCTGGAACCCGTGGCGAAAAATTCGATTGACAGCCTCCACATGATTCCCGACATCGACGCCAAAACCATCCGCCTGACCGTCAACGCGCCGCAAGCGACATCGGCGACGCAAGCCGTCGTGAAAATCAAAGACGGCGGGCGCGTCGTCAAAACCGTGACGGTTGCGCCGAACGCGGAAACCGTGATTGCGATTGACAACCCCAAACTGTGGTCGCCCAATAGCCCGTTTTTGTACGATGTGGAAGTTTCGCTGACCGACAACAAAACCGAAACCGACAAACTGACGAGCTACTTCGGAATGCGGAAAATCAGCCTGCAAAAAGTGGGCCAGTTCCAAAAGATTTTCCTCAACAACGAGTTCGTTTTCCAACTCGGGCCGCTGGATCAAGGCTTTTGGCCGGACGGATTGTACACGCCGCCCACGGAAGAGGCCCTCAAGGCCGACATCACGTCGATGAAAAACTACGGCTTTAATATGGTGCGCAAGCACATCAAGGTCGAACCCGCCCGTTGGTACTACTGGACGGACAAAATGGGTCTCTTGGTGTGGCAGGATATGCCGTCGGAAAACTCGTACACGGACAAGCCGCAGCCCTTAGACAAAGCGGGCTATATCACGCAGTTGAACGACGTTATCAAAACGCACTGGAACGCGCCGTCGATTGTTATGTGGGTGATTTTCAACGAAAATCAGGGGCGGCACGATACGGGCAAATTGGTTGATATGGCGAAAGCCCTTGACCCGTCGCGCTTGACGAACCGCGATAGCGGCGAAGGCTTTGAAAAAGACGACAACGAGGGAACCATTAGCGACGTGGACGATGTGCACTCGTATCCGCCGCCGAACTTCCCGCCGCCGTCGCCGACGCAAGCCCTTGTGTGCGGCGAATATGGCGGTATTGGCTATCCCATTATCGGGCATACGTGGAAACCGGGCGGATGGGGCTATACGAGCGTAACAAGCGCGTTGGACTTGGAAGAAACCTACGCCGACTACGCCAATCGGCTCAAAACCTTCCGTGACAAAAACGGCCTCAGCGCCGCCGTGTACACGCAGTTAACGGACGTGGAAATCGAAATCAACGGTTTGATGACCTACGACCGGCTGCCCAAATCCGACCCGAAAGAAATCGCCCGCGCGAACCGCTTCGAGTATGCCCTCCCGACCTTCGCGCCGCTTGTGCCCACATCGGAAGGAATGGCCCAAACGTGGAAATACACGACGACCGCCCCACCGACCGAATGGCGCACCGTCACCTTTGACGACAGCAAGTGGCAAACCGGAACGGGCGGATTTGGAACCGATATTCCCGGCGCGCCGCGCGTCGGCACGGCATGGACGACATCGGACATTTGGCTCCGCCGCACGTTCAATCCCGTCAACTTGACACCCGCGCAAATTGCGCAGCTCGTCGTCCGCGATTTGCACGACGAGGACGTAGAAGTCTACATCAACGGCGTTTTGGCCTATCAAAGCGCGGGTTACTTAACGTCATATGAAACCAAGGCGTTGACGGCGGACGGCAAAAAAGCGATTGTGCCCAACGCGCAAAACACGATTGCCGTGCATTGCCACCAAACGCAGGGCGGGCAGTACATCGATGTTGGCCTCGGTCTTCGCGTTCCTCCGACGGGGAAAAAGTAGAGAATAAGGCCGTGGAATAAATTCCCGGCTACCAAATACGAAGTCGGCCTTCGCCGACTGGGTCAATGCAAGCTGGAAGCCTCCCGTTTTGGCGAGAGGCTTTTTGTTTCAACAGTCCGCCTGCGCGGCAAAACTAAGCGCAAAGTAGAACCACCGATGCAATGGAAAAAATTAGTGCAAGCCGTTTGTGGCGATTGCACCTTTGCGCCGCCCGCTTCCGAGGCTGAAGTTGCCGAAGTGGAAGCGGCGCTCATGGTAGGTGTCCCCGATGAACTTGCCGCGCTGTGGCGCGAAACTAACGGAGTGCAATCTTCGAGCGGTGGGCAAATTTGGTCGGCACAAACCATTATTGAGCGAAACATTGAACTGAGAGGCGATACGGATCAATACGACCTATATATGACGTTCGAGTCCGCTCTGTTCTTTGCTGAAACGGGGAATGGCGATTTGTTTTGCTTTCCCATTCAAGCCGACTGGAAAATAAACCGCCCCGATATTTTCGCATGGGATCACGAAACCGACAGCCGAACGTGGGCCGCACCTAATCTCGCGCGCTTTATGGGAACGTTTTTCGGGGTAAACGAAGGATAGAAAAGAGACCTTAAACCCATGTCCGACCCAACAACCCAAACGCCCGACGATGCGCAAATTCCGCCCGCCCCCGGCGCGACCTTACCGCCTGACGATCCCAACGCTTTGCCGACGGCGGGCGATCCGAACAGCGATCCTATTCCGCCGACGCCTTCTGCCGTGCCCTCGCCGCAGGAAGGCGACAGCACGGGCGACGCGCCCGCGCCGCCTCCTCCGCCCGGTTCCTAATTCGGCGGCAAAAACGAAAGCCGTGCCCAGACAAATCGTTGTGCGTCGGGGAGGCGGGCGACGATTTGCGCCCCGCCGTTTTCCGTTCCGGCCCACGTCACGCTGCCATCGCCCGCCAAAAGCTCAATGGCGGGCGCGTTTTTTTCTGTGTCTGATTTCAACAAGGGGACGGTAAAGCAGGCTCTCGGTTCGTCGTTGAGTTCGCGGAATAAAAGCACATACGCACTTTTGCGGTCGGGGGCGACGGAGGCGAAACCCGTCCACGAGGTTCCGTCGGGCAGTGTGCCGATGGGAAAAATCGTGCCGCCGTGCAAGGCGTCGCGGTGTAGTTTCCACGCGGCGATTAGCGGGGCGCATTCGGCGAAGTACGATTCCGGCAACTGCGAGACTTCAAACCAACCGAGCGGCGACGCGACCATGACGGTTGCGAACAAATAGTCGGGGCGGTACGTGTGCGGCGCGATGGGGTCGCTTACGTATTTTTCGATATTGCGGGCATGGTTTAGGAACTCCATGCGGAGGCGCACGGGATCAACATACCGCGAGAGTTTCCACAAGGCGCGGAACGTTTGGTGCGGCCAGTAGCGGTGAAAATCCGTGTAGCGGTTCTCGACAAACAGCGGGCCGATTTCCATTGCGCCCCAATAACCGAAACGAGTTTCCGCCGTCACATCACCATCGAACACAACGCGCCCGTTGGTTTCGCGCAGAACTTGGTCGAAAAAGGCGCGCAGCCGCTTTTCGCCCGTTGCAGAGCGCAGTTTCACACCGTCGATTTTGAAATAGTCCACGGCTTGCTCGCGGTGCAAACGGACGAGCATTTGCGCGTCGGTTTCGTAGTGGGCGAAATCGGCGTCGGAGTCCGGCCCGAACCAAAGCCCGAACCGCATTCCTTTGGTGCGGGCGGCGTCAATGAGCGGGCCGATGCCCTGCGCGAATCGTTCGGGATGCGCGTCCCAAAATTGCGGGTCGGCCTTGTGGAAGCCTTCCCACACGCCGTTTTTGGTTTTGGCGTCTACCGAATTAGAGGTCGCGCCTTTTTGCCAGCCGTCGTCGATTTGGATGACATCGACGCCAAGCCGCGCCCCTGCCTCGATTTCTTCCATGAGAAAATCGTGTCGAATGCGCCCGTCGCGGTTCCGGTCGCCCCATGTGTTGGACACCAGCAATCCGTCGCGGTTCGGTTCGTAGGGCCGGATTTGTCGCTGATAGTTTTGCAAGGCTGCCGTGCGCCCCGCCACGCCGCCCGAATAAGCAAGGGTCACTATTTCGTAGCCGCTATTGTCCAAATGGAGCGCGAGCGTGCGCGTTTGGGGCGTGACGCGCACGTCGTAGTCGGATTTGACGGGCCGGGCATAGGGCAGCGGCGCGGCAATCAGAAAAACGAGGCCGCTTTTAGTCAGCGTATTTTCAAGGCTGAACACGCAGCCGGGCAAATCGAGCGGGGCCTCGTTGGTGACGAGCAGCCATTCGTTTTCAAACACCAATTCGGCGCGAACGTCGGTTTGATCGTGGAAAAGGGTTTGCGTCAGCCGTAAATGCTGCGGCGCGAGCGCCAAAACGTCGTCGGTCGTTTCGCTTTGATTTGGCGGCGCTACGTTTTTTGTCGCGTCCGACAGTTCTACGCCGGTTGCCGCCGTTTCACCGCCAATCATTTGCGGCACGACAGCGCCGCCTTTTTCGCTTTGTTGCGTGACGCCGATTGCGCCCGCATCGGGAAACACGCGAAATTGGTAGGAAGGCGCGGGCGCGTCGCCCGTGTCGCCAAACGAAAGCGTGGCAATCAGCGCGGGCCGCGAAACGGGGTGCGTTTCTTCGCGGCAATCAAGCGTCGCCATCGCGGGCGGGGCGGTTTGTGCCGCCGCGCTTTCGCTGTCGCGCAGCCATTCCGTGTTCGATAGTTTGTCCCGCAGGGAAACCGCGCGCAGCGTTTGGTTTGCCAGAACGCGCCATGTGCGCTCAATGTGCGCGTTGCCGACTGTCAAAAGGCCGCTTTCGTAGCGGGCGGTGCAAGTGTCAAGCGGGGAAGTCATGGGTTTCGGTTCGGCGCGGACGCGGTTTTGTCCTGCCCGGTTGCGCGGGTATGAAATTGATATGCCGCTCCTTGACACGCTTTTCCATCCCGTGCGCGAAATGAAGCGCCGCGCCCTGCTTGCCGAGCCGTTTCCCGAAGAATGGGTCGCCGTTTTGAATGACGACGTAGCCCACTACGCCTATTTAACAAACGACGAAAAAGCCCGCCTCCACGACGATTTGCGCTGCTTCGTCGCGGAAAAAACATGGGAATCCGGGGGCGACGCGCCCGACCACGCCCTAACCGACGAAATGAAAGTCGGCATCGCGGCGCAGGCGTGCTTGCTTCTGTTGGGCTGGGACGATAATCGGCGGGCCGATTTGTTCCCCAACGTTTCCACGATTATCGTGTATCCGTCGGGCTATCGCGCGACCGATAAGCAAACGCTGGGCATCGTACAAACCGAAGCCGTAACCGGGCGATTGGGCGAAGCGTGGAACGGAAATTTGCCCGTCGTGCTGTCGTGGCAATCCGCCCGCGAAGGCGGAGAAAACGCGGGCGATGGGCACAACGTCGTTTTGCACGAATTCGCGCACAAAATAGATATGCAAAGCGGCAGCGCGGACGGCGTTCCGCGTTTGCCAAACGACACCGCCTACGATGCGTGGGCGAACGCTCTCAGCGCGGAATACGCGGCCTTGCAGCACGAGGCGGAAACAGGGCGTCGTTCCTTTCTCGACCATTACGGCGCGACCAACGAGGCCGAGTTTTTCGCCGTCGCCACCGAAGCGTTTTTTGAAAAGTCCATCCGAATGCGCGAGGAGCACGCCACCCTTTATGAAGCCTTTATGGGTTTTTACGAGCAAGACACCGCCGCCCGCGTGGAAGCCGCAACGGACATAAACGACGGTGACCTATCTGAGAATGCCACAGACACGGAGTAGCACCGAGATCGACAAGGAGAGTCAATGCGATGAACGGAAGCGAGTGGGGGCAGGGTTGGCAACTGCTATTAGAAGAAAAAGTCGCCGGGTATCTCAACCTGCGCGGAGTAGACCAACCGATTTTCTTTTGCGACTTCGAGCCAACGCCCGAGTTTGCCGCTTACGCACCTTTGTTTGCGGAAGAATTGCGCTTGCTGAATGCGGATTTAGTAAACGAATGGATGAGTTGTTACGCACGTATTGAAGCGTTGGAACCGCGCCTTGTTGGTGGCGGCGAAGACATCAACGAATTACTGTTGCACATCGAAGGCGACACGGCTTGGTTTCGCTATTGAAGAATTTCCCGTTTCGTAGGCCGTTGCCTTACCGCTTGGCTTGCAGCGGCGGCGAGTAAAACGCCGCCTGCGAGCAAGTACGGGGCTTCCCTACGCCAATCGAAAAGGACACCGCCCAGCGTCGGGCCGATGAGGAAGCCTATGGAACGCGCGGACTGCATCAGGCCGAACAGTTCGCCTTGTCGTTCGGGTGGTGTTTCGTCGCTGCCCAAAGCGTTCAGTACAGGCCCGGCAATTCCGCTTCCCGTCGCGTATAAGGTGCTCAATCCGAAAAGCGCGAAAAGACCGGGCGCGAACGGTGTCAAAAATAAACCGATGCCTTGCAGCAAGTACGCGCCTGCAAGCAATCGGCGCGGCGTCGTGCGCGTTCGCAAGTAGGTCAACAGAAACGTTTGCGCCCCGACGGCGACTAAGGCTTCGTAGCCGAAAATAAAACCGAACTCGCGCGGCCCCAATCCCAATTTGTGCTTGATGAGCCGCCCGAATGTGCCTTCCAAACACGCGAGCGCGAAATACGCCGAGGCCGCAAGAATGAGAAGCGGGTGCAATTTGGGCGCGACGGCAAAAAGCGAAACGTCGAAAAAGAGGATACGACGTTTCGCGGCGCTCGCGTCTGCCTCCGTTTCGTGCTCTTGCCGGGGCGCGGCGGGCGGAACGGCGACCGCAATCCATAACGCGCCGAGCGCGGACGCACCGGCGGCGGCAAAGCCGAGCAAGCGGTTCCCGCCCAAAAACGCCAGCCATCCGCCGAGAGCGGGGCCGAGTACCAAACCTGCCGTAATGAACGCCCCCATGCGCCCCAAAAGCGCCGTGCGTTCCTGCCGCTCCGCTTCGTTTTGCGCGTTATGCGGCAGCGTATCGGTAAGGTACGCCTGCGCCGCGACGATGTTCGCAGCGGCAAACCCGGCAAGCACGCGGCTTGCCAATACCCAAACCGGATCGGCGGACAGGCCGTATACGAGAAGCGACAACGCAGATAAACCGCCGCACACGAGCAACACGGGTTTGCGCCCGACCCGGTCGCTGAACCTGCCCCACAGCGGCGAAACGAGCGTCTGCACCAAAAAATACGACGATAAAATCAGGCCGATGGTAAGCCCGTTTGCGCCCCGCGCTTCAAGCCGCGTTTGCACGTCGGGCAGAATCATGCTGAACCCGACCATATCCAGAAAAATGGCGAAATACAGCGCGGCCCGCGTCACGAGGCGTTCGTTTCCTGCGCGTCAACCCAAGCATCAAACAATTCATCGGCGACGTTTCGCACGAAATCGCGGCCCTGCGGCCCGTTTTCGAGCGCGTCCAGATAGTAGGCGGGCAAAGCGGTTTCGCCGTGAAGCGCCCCGGCAATCGCCCCGCACATCGCGCCAATCGTGTCGGCATCGCCGCCCATCCGCACGGCGAACCGCACGGCGTCCACGAACGAATCGGCATGGAGCAAAAACGCAAATAGCGCGGCAGGCACGGACAAGTGCGCTTCGATACCGTTGCCCAAAACGTGCGCGACCGCACACGGATCGCTGGGCGGCGATTGAATCAAACGCGCGACGGTTTTCAAGGCGTTCTCGTATTCGGGCAGAAGCGGCCCGGTTAATGCGCGAACGGCATCAATAAATGCCACCGAATCGAAGGCGCCGCTTTTATTGCTCACGTCCCACTGCGTGGCGACGGCAACCGAAGCGGCCTGTACGACCGCGCCCTCAATACCCAATGGGTGCGTGTGCGTGACAACCGCTTGCGCTTCGGCGGCGCGGCGCAAAACGCCATCCGGCGCGTTATGGAAAAACACGCCAATCGGCGCGGCCCGCATGGCCGCGCCGTTGCCCCACGAGCCTTTGCCGCCAAAGATTTTTCGCGCCGGTTCGTCCCACTGCGCCCCGCGTTGCAAAGCCGACAAAATGCTGTGCGCCCCCATACCATAGCCACGGCCCGGTTCGTAGTTGCGGGCAAAACACGCCGCCAAATCCGGCCCGTACACATCGCCAATCGCCGCCAGCGACTGCGCCAGAGCAATCGCCATTTGCGTGTCGTCCGTGTACCACGCCATTCCGGGCAAAACCGGCGAACCCGTCAGCATCCCTAAAATCGCAGCGCTCATTTCCTGTTCCGCGCGGGGCAGGTTCGGAAAGGCATCCAATATCGCGTTGATGCGGGCGCAGTTCCAACTCTCCACCGGCGCACCGAGCGCATCGCCGACCATCGTGCCCAGCAGCGCGCCCCGAAATTTACCCCGCAAAGCGGCGTTGTTTTCCACGATTTCCATAGTCCATTATACGCGCCGAACCGAACTTTTGAGCCGTCAAAATGGTATAATAAAAACAAGCGTTCGCGGCTTTGGGCACGATTTCCCCAGAGCGCTTTTTTTTGTTTCGGGTACATACAAAGCAATAAACGCACCCATTTTACAATCCCAACCAACTGCTCGTGGAGGCGAAACCGTGGCGAAAAGCAATCAGAAGTTTCAAGTAGTCAGCAAGTACAAACTGGGCGGCGACCAACCCACCGCCGTCTCCAGCCTCGTGGACGGCCTCAACAAAGGCGAGCGCGTACAAACCCTTTTAGGTGCAACTGGTACGGGCAAAACTTTTTCCATCGCCAACGTCATTGAGCGCGTGCAACGCCCGACGCTCGTTATCGCGCACAACAAAACGCTTGCCGCGCAGTTATGCAGCGAATTTCGTGAGTTTTTTCCTAACAATAGTGTAGAATACTTTGTATCTTATTACGATTATTATCAACCAGAGGCATATATTCCCAATACCGATACCTTTATAGAAAAGGATAGCAGCATCAACGAGGAAATCAACCGGCTACGGCACTCGGCGACGCAGGCGATTTTGGAGCGGCGCGATGTGATTATTGTCGCGTCGGTGTCGTGTATTTATGGGTTGGGGTCGCCGGACGCTTACAAGTCGGCGCAGGTTTGGTTTCACACGGGGCAGGTGTATGACCGGGACGATATGATCCGGCGGTTGGTGAATATGCAGTTTACGCGGAACGATGTGGCGCTGACGCTGGGGACGTTTCGAGTGAAGGGCGATGTGTTGGAGTTGCAGCCGAAGGACGAGGAGGTCGTGTACCGGATTGAGTTTGACTTTGATCAGGTGACGCGAATTTCGGTGATGGATCCGTTGACGGGGGAGATTTTAGAGCACAAGGATGAGTTGACGATTTTTCCCGCCTCGCACTTTGTGACCGACCCGGATAAGCTGGAGGACGCGCTCAAAAATATCGAGGCGGAAATGTTGTCGCAGGTGAAGCGGTTCCACAAGGAAGGGAAGCTGATTGAAGCGCAGCGGATCGAGCAGCGGACACGGTTTGATTTGGAAATGATCCGGGAGGTCGGGTTTTGTTCCGGCATCGAGAACTATTCGCGGTGGATGGACGGGCGCGAGCCGGGCACGGCCCCGCACACGCTGTTCGATTATTTCCCGAAAGATATGCTGCTCGTTGTGGATGAGTCGCACCAGACGATCCCGCAGTTGCACGCGATGTATGCGGGGGATAAGCGGCGCAAGGATACGCTGATTGAGTACGGGTTCCGTTTGCCGTCGGCGCGGGACAATAGGCCGCTTCAATTTCAGGAGTGGGAAGAGCGGATCAATCAGGTAGTTTTTGTGTCCGCGACGCCGGGGCCGTATGAGAAACAGCATTCGACGCGGATGCCGGAGCAGATTATTCGACCGACGGGGCTTATCGACCCGGAGATTATTATTCGTCCGACGAAGGGGCAAATCGACGATTTGATCAACGAAATCAAAAACCGCACGGACAAAACCGAGCGCGTTTTGGTGACGACGCTGACCAAAAAAATGGCCGAAGATTTGACCGAGTATTTGACGGAAATCGGGTCGAAGGTGCAGTACCTCCATTCGGACGTGCATACGCTGGAGCGGTCGGAGATTTTGCGGGACTTGCGGCTGGGCGTCTACGATGTGGTCGTCGGGATCAACCTGCTGCGGGAAGGGCTGGACTTGCCGGAAGTGTCGCTGGTCGCCATTTTGGACGCTGACAAGGAAGGGTTTTTGCGCTCGGAAACGTCGCTGGTGCAAACGATTGGGCGGGCCGCGCGTAATGTGGGCGGGCAGGTGATTATGTACGCCGACCGGATCACCGGCTCGATGCAGCGGGCGATTGACGAAACGAACCGCCGAAAAGAAAAGCAGTTAGCGTACAATGCGGAGCACGGCATCACGCCGCAAACGGTGATTAAAGCTGTCCGCGACGTGCTGGAATCCAAAAAGGTCGCCGAGGCGAAGTCGTACTACAAGGTGGCGACGAACAAAGCGCCGGAAACGCTGCCGCTCGACCAGATCATGCTGGCGATTACGGATATGGAGAAGGAAATGAAGCAGGCGGCGCGGGCGCTGGATTTCGAGCACGCCGCGCAACTGCGGGACGATATGTCGCGGCTGAAGAAGCTGCTTCCGGCGTCGGGGGCGCGGAAGTAGCCCCCTCCCCTAACCCCTCCCCCGCGACGGTAGAGGGGAACCCGATTGGCATAGGGTGTAGACGTTGGGTTGGGGTTGTCCGGGCCGTGAACGACCCGTCTTATGCAGTCGGCTCTCCGAGCCGGGGCAGATCGAGGCTTCGGAATTCGTTGAGTCTCGCGGGGCTTTTTAACATGGGTTGAAACCCACGTCTGAGGGCGCGGACGCCAGTTGTCCTCACGGACAAAAGAGGATTGTGCGGTTTGATAAAGGCTCGCGGGGCAAGGCTCGAACTTGCAACTTCCGCCGTAACAGGGCGGCACTCTGCCGATTGAGTTACCCGCGAACGGGGTTTTGTGTGTCGATAAACGATCACAAACCGTATCGTTCGCGGGTTTTGTTTTGCTAAACGGTTTGGGGTATTACAAAAGACAAAGGAGCGACTATGAAACTGCAACCACCTTTGACGGCGCAGGAAATAAGCGAGCGGGCGCGACGCCTTTACGCAGAAAAACTACGGGCCGTCGTGGAAACACCGGAAACCGTTGGGCAATTTATCACGATTGACGTGTTGAGCGGAGACTACGCGACGGGGCCGGATCATATTGCGACGGTTGCCGCCGTGCGGGCGCGGCACGAAAACGCGCAAACCAATACCATCCGCATCGGATACACGACGACCTACACGCACGGTGGGCGCATGATGGTGCGAACGGCATGATAACTGGCTCGGTTCAGCCGAATCTGCAAGCGTTTATAACGTTGCGTGTGACCGGGGAATCGTCAAAGTCACCTACCGTCGATGCGGCAGTGGACACCGGTTTCAACGGATACTTCACACTACCGCCGTCGGTTTTGCAGGAACTGTCCGCCACGCCTTACGATACCGGAACGGCGACGCTTGCCGATGGGCGAGAAATTTCCACCAATCTTTATCTGGTGCGTGTGGGGTGGGACGGGATCGAAAAGATCGTCATTGCGGAAGAAGCGAATGGTACACCACTCGTTGGTATGGAGCTAATGCTGGATTATGTCGTAGTGATTGAGGCGTGGAACGGCGGTCAAGTTACGTTGACGCAGCGGGTATTCGCCCCGTTAGGCCGCCGCGCGGATACGCAGTGTCAAAAAATCGCGGGGCAGGATTTGAACCGGCGTCCTCCAGACTAATCGCGGGCGCGAACGTCCGCATTAGCTTCGTGGTGTTCTACCGCTGAACTACCCGCGAACCGTGGGCTGTATCGTTTGCGGGGTTGGGTTTGGTAAACGGATGCAGGCCTCTCCCCCCGGCCCCCTCCCCTAAGAGGGAAGGGGGAGCCTGTTTATGGTTGGGTTTCGGTATGTGTTTGGTTTAGGATTTGTTTTAGATTTCCAATTGGGCTTGTTGGTCGGTTATATCGTCGCCGCCGGGGGCGAGACGTTCCAATGGGGCGGGCTGGGGAAGGTCAGCGGCGTTGATGAGTGGGCCTTTGAGAACCGTTTCCAATAGTTCGGTGGCTTGGGGTTCCAAGTCGAGCGTTTTTTCCAATGTCCAAAGCACGTCCAGCAGTTCGTCGGTGAGGGCGGCTGTCCACGATTGCGGGCGGATTTTGTCCAGCGGCGACGAACTTTTACCGTTGGGTTCTTTTTTGCGATAATCCAGCCACGAGCGAACGACGCGCAAGCCGGACACGCTGTAATTCCACACGGCGGGCGAGACGGGGGCAAATTCGCCGCCGCCGACATGGAGGATTTGGTTTTCGGTGTCGTAGCGGTAAGTTTCGGGATACCCGGCAGGGTCGGGCGAAACGGCGACCACGCACCGGGCCGCGCCGGGTGTGGTTTCGCCGGGCGGCGGGTTGTCGGTTTCCAAATTGCGCTCGTTAAAGGTGTGCAGGCGGATGAGTTCATGCCCGAGGGCGGCGACTTGGGCGAAAAGTGCGGGGTCGGCGGTTACGGGAATGCGCGGGCCGGGAAGCAGCAATTCGTCGGCGAAGGTTTGGACGTAGGCGCGGGGCGTGAGCAGGGCGTAGCAGTAGGCGAACAGGTCTTGGGCGCGCGGCGCGGGCGCGTTCCACCGTTCGCCCAACCGCGCCAGCAAACCGCCCGTCACGTTAGGCTGCGTCGCGGCGGCGTCGCGCCAAAACGGAATTGCGTGTTTACCGCCAAATGAACCACGGAAAAAGTGCAAATCAGGAATATGCGCCGCTACGGTAGCAGACGGGCCATCGCCTAAAACTTCGGTTAGAAACGACACCATAAAGACTTGCTTTCGGCTGCGAACTTTCCAAAATTCTGGACTCATTCTGTCTCCGAGCCTGTTATCAGCTATACACCATTGCCTATCAAAGGATCTAAAACCATAACGGGCGATGCTTGGACATTCTGTGTTTCGGGGGAGTGATACGACAGGCGGCTGCCTATCGCGCGTATTCAAGGCGTAATAGGAACTGTCAACGGTGCGCTGACTATTTTGGTCAAAGTTAACCGCTCGGTCAGGGCTGTGCATTAGTGTTTGCCAGCGTTGTTTAAGTAGCTCTTGCGTTTCTCCTACAGGCCATGTTCTACCGTATTTGACACCCGACTGCTGCCACGGGAAAAGGTCTGTCATTTCAGGCCAATCCCAGTATGACGCATCAGACAGCGGTAAGAATGGCCTCATCCAATCGGTTGGACAATCGCGCCATTCCACGTCACCAAGCGACTGAACGGCATCAAGGGTCGAAAACTTCTGCTCCCGGCTTCCCGTCAATTTCGCATAGCGTACCTTTGCAGGCGTGGGTAATTCATCGGGAGAACGGTTTGACGTTCGTACGCCAAGCGCAATCGCCACGCCAGTTTGGATATTGAACATATTCTCGGTAGGCCGCGCCCCGCGCGAATCCCCTTCTAAATCCAGTATCCACAACTCATCGAACGTTTCACGCATGGCTTGGCGCATTCCCACAAAACCCGGCCCACGCAGATACGACGCCGCCGTGATGAAGCACACAATCCCCGCACTGGTATCGTGAATTTCCGCGCCATTCACTGCGCCGTGTTCAAAGGTTTTCCACAACGCCCACCGCCAAAAATACACGTAGTCGTTGTAAAGGTTTTTGATGTGTCTACCTTGCCCAGCAGCTCGCGCAGGGGCGATAAAGGCTTCGAGGGGGGCGTTCTGCGGCGCACCGGGAACCCCGTCGCCCCAGCGAATCCACCCGCCGCGCTGGGTTTCGGTATCGTCGGTGCGCTGCTGGCGGTCGTAGGGCGGATTGCCCAAACACACCAAAACCGGCTTATGCAGTTTGACCTGACGGGCGTATTCGTGTTCTTCGGACAGTTTGAGGGTGGAAAAAGGCTTGCTGGGCGGGCTTGAAGGGCGATTCCAGCGTATCGCACAGATACACGAGCGCGCTTTGCTCCGTGTGCCCGGCTTCATCGGTTTTGCTGGGAAGCGTGCCGCCCGAAGAAACGACGGCCTGCGTCATGCGAAGGTGCGCGACCGCATACGGGCCGACGAGAAATTCAAAGGCATGGATACGGGCCGCTAAATCCGACGCGGCTCCGGCTCGCGCCCCGGCTCCGCTCCGCGCTTCGGCGGCGGCAAGCGCGTGTTCAAAAACGGCAAGTGGGTACGCGCCCGTTCCCGAAGCCGGGTCAAGCACGGTAACATCGGGCGCGTTGAAGCCGCGCGTTTTGTTGAAGCGGGACGAGCGCAGGAGTTCATCAATCAAACGCACCTGCGCTTTGACGACGGGAACGGGCGTATAATACACCCCGGCATCGGCGCGCAGTTTGGGGTCGTAGGCGGCAAGGAAGTTTTCGTAGAAATACAGCCACGGGTCGTTTTCGCCGCTTTGGTCGTTGCGCCATACGGCGGGGTCGAGGGCGTTGAGAACGCGCAGAAGCACATCTACCCCGGTTCCGATTTCTCGGCGGGCGCGTTCATTGCCCAAAACGCGGAGGGATTCGGCAAGAAGGCCGTGGTGCGTATCGAGGGCGAGGGCCGCGTTCTCCACGGTCAAATTGGCTTGGCCTTCTACGCGGGCGAGAAGGAGGGCGTAGGTCAGGGTTTGGGCGTAGGCGTCGGCGAAGCGGGCGTTGTCGGCCTCGGGAAACAGGGCTTGCCGCCATTCCTGCGCCAAGCGGTTTAGACCGGAGCCTGCATCCTCGATAGCGACACGCACGTCGGAGCGAATGAGTTTACACAACGGCGCGAGCAAGTTGGCAAGGTCACGCGGGCGCGACGGTACGATAGGCTCCCACCAAAGGAAATCACGCAAAAGCGGTTCGAGCGCGGCGGCGTTTTCGGGGGTTACTGCGTTCGCGCCGTCTTGGGTAACGCTGCCCGAAAGCCGAACGGTTGGGCCGATTTGCTCGCCGTTCGTGTGAAACAGACTCCATTCGTTGCCGTCGGTGTAGATGAGGTTGGGCAGCGATTGGAATTTTTTCCATTGTTCGGCGTCGCGCGACTTGGCGGCAAAGGAGTTGGGACGCGCCCCGACACCGGGCGCTTTGAGTTCGATGTAGCCGCACAAAAGGCCGTTGACATCCACGCCAAAATCGGGCCGCCCACCAATATCGGCAACGCGCGATTCGGAGCGCAAAAGGACGGTTTGGTTGAAAAGCCGCCCCGCGCTTTCCATCAAGGTTTTGACGGCGGGTTTCAGTTGGTCTTCGGGCTGCCCGGAAACGGATGAAGCGAAGTTTTGTGTGAGGGAGGCGGCGAACTCCTGAAAAAGTGTGAGTAAAGCAGGCATAGTGCATTATAAACCATTATTCGGTATTTTCGGTAAGGTCGGCGTAGCCGGGCCATAGGAGGCGTTTGGCTTCTTCGCTTTCGAGGGCGAGGGCGATTTGGGCGGCGCGGCGAATGCAGATGCGGACGGCCTCGGCGAACGTTCCGCCGATGGTTTCGTGGGTGGCAGTGAGCAGGGCGACGTTCGGGGCGTCGCACATAAAGCAAAGGGTTAGGCCGGACGGAACGAAGGGGCGCGGGCCGAAAGCATGGCGGGCATAGGTGTCTTCTTGCCACGCGGCTTGGTTGGCAAATTTGGCGTGAATGTCGGCGCGGTAAAAGGTAAGAAGGCGGCGGATGACTTCGCTGACTTGGTAGGGTTCGTAGGCGGGCGATAGACAGTAGTTGCGGCGGCAGGCGTGGATTAAATCGTAGGTTTCCTGATCGAGCGTGACGGTAACGCGGCGCGGGGCGTCAAGGCGGGTTTTGCCGTAGCGGAAAGGTTGGGCAGGGGCGCGGGCGAAGTCGGGCGGGTTTTCGGCGCGGGCTTGGGCGTAGGCCTTATTGCTGCCGTTGTTTTTGCGGGCGCGGCATTTATCGCAGCAGGCGGTGGGGTTGTCGCCGGGCGGGCGCGGAGCGGCGCAGTTGGCGCAGCGGTTTTCGGCAATCAGGCGGGCGCGGTAGGCCTCGCGTTGTTCGGGCGTGCGGGGTTTCAGGTTAGATTTGGGCGAAGTCGGCACGGGGGATTTTCTCCTTTTCGTGCCGACCAGTATACAACGCGGGGAATAGAAAACAAACGAAAGTTAGGGGCGATCCGCCTTCTAACGGCTGCGTTGGGCGACGCGGTACAGCCATACGCAATAGACGGGAAACGCGACGGCCAACCCGCCGAACCACAGATAAAAGCCGAGCGGGGCGTGAGGGCGGGCATTGACCAGCACGAGGGCGATGCCGACCTCGCCGATTAGGGCAAGCGCGACAATACGGAAAAGTCTGCGGTTCGGGGAGGTGTTCATTGGGGGAGCCAATGTATTGTACCCCCGATGGGCGGCGAACCGACAAGCGCGCCGCCCGCGAAAACCAAAGCCCTAAAACGCGGCGGCTCCGGCTTCGGCGACGGCTTGATCTTGGTCGCCGGTTCCGCCGCTGACGCCGATTGCGCCCACGACTTTGCCGTTTTCTTTGAGCGGAACGCCGCCCGCGAAAATCATGACTTTGCCGTCGTTGGAGGCGTGGATGCCATAGAACGGTTTGCCGGGCTGCGAGAGTTCCGACAGTTCTTTGGTTGATATGTCAAAAGCGCGGGCCGTAAAGGCTTTCTTAATCGAAATGTCGATGCTGCCAAGCCATGCCCCGTCCATGCGAACGTGGGCGACCAAGTTTCCCCCGGCATCGACGACGGCGATATTTTGCGGCTGGGCGATTTCCGACGCCTTTTGCTCAGCGGCGGCGATGACGCGGCGGGCCGCTTCCAGTGTTACCATTGTTTTTTCCTTATGTGCCGCGCGGCTTTCGGCGGCTTTCTTATTTCGTTTGCCCGGTTCCCGCTGGCTTGAAACGGGCGAATTGTCGGGAAAAGCGGCGGCCAGTTTGGTCGCCGAAGCGGGGCGAACTTGACAATCGGCGGGTTTGGCGCTTATAATGGAACGTTCGCGCGCCTTCCACGCGCGGGCTTGGTTTGTGGAGTGATGTCCGAGTTGGTCGAAGGAGCACGACTGGAAATCGTGTATAGGGGTTAAATCTCTATCGTGGGTTCGAATCCCACTCGCTCCGTTTGGTTCTTAACTAACGGTTTTTTGTGCTTGGGGGAGTTCCTTTTCGTTGCCCATTGTGCCGCCGTTTCTTCGCCGTTTTGTTGTCCGCCGCGCCGCTCACGACGCGGCGTTGTTTGTTTCGCGGGACACCGAACACACGTCTCCCCATTTGGTGCGACGGCGAAAGCGCAATCAAATTCTGCGGCGGGCGTTTGTGGGCGCGCTGTGTCTGCCGGTTCTGCTACTCGGCGGCGCGTCGGGGGCGTATTATTACCGGCTGCACCAACTCTCCGAATCGCTGACGATACGCGATTTGCCCCGCACACAAATTCCCGCTTCGACCCGGCGCGTGCTTGTGATTTCCCCGCACTGCGACGATGAAACCCTCGGCGCGGGCGGATTTATCGCGGACTGTCGCAAAGCGGGCGTGCCGGTAACCATCGCGTTTTTGACGAACGGCGACGGGTTCCGGGTCGCGGCAAGCCGGACGCTTGGCGAAGTATCGGTTAGCCCCGACGATTTTGTCCGGTTCGCGCAAAAGCGGCAGGACGAATCCCTAAACGCCGACCGCGAACTGGGCGTTGCAGAAAAAAACGTCGTGTTTATGGGCTACCCCGACCGGGGTTTGCAGCCGATGTGGGAAACGAACTGGGACGAAAAAAGCCCGTTTCGCTCCGCCTATACGGGGCACACGCGCTGCCCGTATGCGCGGGCGTACAAGCCCAAAGCCGTGTATTGTGGGGCGTCGCTGCTCCACGATTTGGCGGGCTTGATGGAAACCGTCCGGCCCACGGATATTTTGGTGACGCACCCCGCCGACGACCATCCCGACCACAGCGCGGCCTCCGCGTTCGCCGATGCCGCTTTGACGACGTGCAAACTGCGCGGCGACAACTGGGCGCAGGATGCGCGTTTACGGTATTTCATCGTGCACCGGGGCGACTGGCCGCTTCCGCAGGGCAGCCATCCGAACAAGCCGCTCACGCCCCCGCCCGGTTTGATGGCGCGCGATACCCGGTGGAGCGCGTACACGGTCAGCAAAGCGGGCGGGTACGCCAAGAACCGGGCACTGGCCCGCTATGAATCGCAGATGGGCGTATCGGGGCGGTTTTTGGTGTCGTTTGAGCGCACCAATGAATTGTTCGCCGAACTGCCGACCCCGCAGGTTGCGTCCACTCCGCAGGTTGTGGCGGTTGCGCGGGCCGAGCGGACGCCGGAAAGCCGCGCCGAAAAACCCGCGCCGAGCGCACTGTCGGAGTTGTGGCGGGACGCGACGCGCATGCCGCAAAGTGGCGACGGCGACAATTTCGCCCGCTACGCCGACCCAGCGACCGATGTAACCGGCGTCTCGTTGCGGCGCGTCGGCGATAACAAAATCGCGGTTCGGGTGAGTACGCGCGGGCCGGTTTCCAAGCGGGTGCGGTATCGCGTCGTGCTGCGCGCGCTGCCGTCGCCGGTTTCGCCGACGCCAACGAATACAACAAATGCGGATAACGGCGATGCGTCGCGGCTGGTTTCGCTGCCGGTTCCCGTGCAATCGGCGCAGTCGGGCAGCGATAAAAAGGGCGCGTCGCCGAAACCGTCGGAAGTCGCGCGTTATGTGGAGCAAACCGTGGCGCTGTCGGATTTGGGACTGCGGCCCGAAACTGGGGGCTACGTGTGGGCGCAGGCCGAAACGCGCTGGCTGAATCGTTTGCCGGTTGTGGATCGCACGGGCTATCGGGCGTTCGTGATTTCCGGTCAGCCGGGCGCGGAACGCAGCGAAACGGTGACGCGCTAAACTCTGGCATTTTTGTTCAGGCCGGAAAGACAAACCGGCACAAATACGAGCCGGGTTTTGCCGCCAAATAGGGAATAATGAGGATAGGCAATTATCCTATGTCTCTTAATCCATCCTCGTTTTCTCGTTTCTTTTCGCTCAGTTCCGCGCCCGCCGATCCCGACGCCGAAAAGGCGTGCAGCCGAGGCAAAAAGTGGAAACTGCATTTCAGCGGCGTTTTGCGGGTGCGTCGCACGGGCGAGCGCGAAGCGTTCGTTTTGACGCTGATTTGCGCGCTCGATATGTACACCACGCTTTGGTGGGTGATGACGGGCCGCGCGACCGAAGCGAACGGCAACTTGGCGTGGACGTTCGAGCATCATCCCGTCATGTTCGTGCTGGTGAAGTGCGTTTCGTATTTGCCTGCCCTGTTGCTCGCGCCGCGCCTTGCCCGTCGCCATCCCGTGTTTACGGTGTGGCTGCTCCGCGCCATCATCGTCTTCTACGTCGGCTACTATTTGCTAAACGTTCGCTGAGACAGCTTCACTGTTTGGGCCGTGTTTAGTTTGTGTCTTCATCCGTCCATGTAAACGCAAACGTCGGGTCGGCGAGGCGGGTTTGTGCGGCCCAACGCACAAATCGGTTGCCGTCGTGGGCCAAGTGGTTCAGCACATCAAGGCCCGTGAAGCCGAACCGATTCCTCCCCGGTAAAACGGTATTTATCGGTTCCGTATACAATGCGGCTTCCAAGCGGTCTGTCCACGATAGACTGTCGGTTTTGTACAGGACGTATTCCATTCTAACCATTCTGACCTTGCGGCCCGATGAATGCGTACTCGCTATAAAAGCGATGAGCGGTGGAAGCGCATTGGATTCCCGTGCCGTATCAAGAAGGGCTTGACGCAGAATGGCACGTGCGTTTGGAGGCGCGTTCGGATGACGTAAAGCGAGGCGCTGAAGGTTTGGGAATTTTGGCGCTTCATTTTTCAAGAAATACACCAGAACATCCGGCGGCGTTTTGGGGTGGCGAGCGACTATGCGACCGTGGCGCGGTATGTAATTGTCGCTGGTTTGTATTCCCATCAAGTCCCGTATCACGTCGGCGTCGGTGGAAGGATGCCGTAAAACGGCGGCATACACCAAACCGAAATCGCTGCCGGGAGCATGAAGCACCGCTCTCAATGCGTCCGGGGTCGCATCGGCCCGCAGGCCTTTCGCCAAAACCGCGACGTTTCCCACTTTGGGGCCGATTCGGCGAAGCAGGGCGTCTTCTTCCAAAGAATTGATTTCATGCTCGTACCGGAACCATTGATCCAGCAAGGGATATTCGGCGGGCGGGGACGGGTCGGCGATACGATATGCCGCTTTGGCTTTTGCCCATTCGGGCATGAGGCCTGCGTCTAAAAACGTGTTGAACCATTGCGACCCTTGTATACCGAGCGATTTAGACGCTTGAACTTGCCAGTAACCACGGATCTGGGTCATGGCGTCGCGCACGGTCGTCACCTGCCCCATTGTGATGTGGAGCTGGGCATCTTCGGCAATCTCGGCGGTTTTCGCCGCGCCGCCGGTGGCGAGTATATGGACAAAAAGAGGCGGGGCGGTGGCTTCCCGCAAAAGGGCGTTTTGAGCGTTCGCCGACAAATTGGCAATAAAGTCGGGCTTTTCCAAGAGCAGAAATGGCACGGCTGGATTGCGGCAAACTGCGCGGGTCGATGTAGAAAAATCGAGACACTTTTCTAAAAGAGCGGGGCCAGCATTGGGATGGCACGCCACTGCTTCGAGAAGCAAAAGCGGATATTGCTCGTTTGAATCAGAATTGTGGTTGTGCCATACCGCGTCCGCATCGCGCTCGAACTGCTCAAGCACGTCCGCCGTCGTGTTCGGATTTTCGGCAATCAGCCGCTTTTCGCGCCATTCCTCCGTTTCGAGGGCAAGTAGCCCAGCCCGCTCTTTTGTCTCCCATGCCGTCGATGGTGGTTCCATTATTTGGTTATCCCCGATTTAGTTGGTATCGTCGTTCCACGTGAACTCGAACGTGGGGTTAGCAAGCCGGGCTTGGGCGGCCCAGCGTACTAAACGGTTGGCGTCGCTGGTTAAATGGTGCAATAAATCGCGGGCGGTGCGCCCATAAGGGTCTTCAAGCGGCGCGTTATCGCGCGCATCGGCAAGCAAGGCCGCTTCCAAACGGTGCGTCCAGTGCCCGCTGTCGGCCTTGTCGGGCAGGTCTTTTTGTCGGTACGCGCCGTGCAAGGAGGCTATAAATACGCCCAATTCCGGCGGTGTACTGCTTCGCTTCTCGACGTGTCGAATAAAAGCGGCGCGCGAAATTTCGGTGGCATTTACAGGTGCAACGGGGTGGCGTCGCGCGACGCGGCGCACGTCCGGGTATGTGCTTTGCACGAGGCGCATGAGTACGTCGGATAGATTGTCTTGCCCCGCTTCTGCGTTATCCGAATATCCTTGCACCAAAGGATGGCGTGAAACCGCGTGGTGAGAAATCATTGCCGAATAGCCGGGCGTGTCAAGCAGGGCGCACATATCGGCGGGCGTGGCTTCGGCGCGAAGCCCGCTTGCCATAACGACTTTATCTTGATTGCGGATGCAAAACTGCTTAAGCAGGACTTCTTCTTCGGGGGAACCGGGCGCGTGTCGGTACTCAAACCATTCGTCCATAGACTCCGCGAGGTAAAACGGAACGAGACCAGCGGCAGGCGGCCCTACCCCGTTCGCCCACGACGGAACAAGTCCCATTTCCACGAAGTCGGCGTACCACTGTCGCAGCGTCGGGTCTTCGGCAAGCGCGCATTCGTCGCGCCAAAAATCGCCAATTTGTTGTTGCCACTCGGTCACGTCTGCAACTTCCCCCGAAAGAGCCACGTGCATTCGGGCCGCTTGCTGCGTCCAATGGTTTTCCGCTCCGTTCCCGAGTGCGAGCATACGAATATAAAGAAGCGGTACTTCCGTATGGCACAAAAGGTATTCCTGCTTTATGCTGCCTAAATCTGTGAGAAAATTCGGTTCCTCTAAAAGTAAAAATGGGGTGGCAGGATTATGGCAAAATGCGCGGGTAATAAACGGGGTTGTGCCGACGAGTTCCGCCAAAGCGTGGGGCGGCGTGTTGGGATGGGCGGCGAGGGCTTCCAAAAGGAGATCACTTTTTCGCCAGTGTTCGCTTTTTGTTTTTTGCGGAGCGGCTTCGTTTCGATGTTTCGCCTTGTTGTGGAACGCAAGTGCTTCGCCTGAAAAACGTTCCAGTACGTCCGCCGTTGTGTCCGGGGCATCGGCAATAAGTCGTTTTTCCCGCCATTCGTCGGTTTCAAGGCCGAGCAATCCAGCCTGTTCTTTGGCGTCCCAAGCCGTCGCTGTTGATTTCATACGATGGTTTGTGTTTACTTGGTGTCTTCGTGCCATGTGAAAACAAAGTTCGGATTGTCGAAGCGGGTTTGGGCGGCCCAGCGTACTAAAACGTTGCCGTCGTGGGTCAAGTGGTTTAGCAAATCCCGTAGAGAACGATTCCATTTATCCCACTGCAGTGGGGCATCGGAAAGCGGTAAAAAAAGCGCGGCGTAAAGCGAACGGAGCCAACTGACGCTGTGGTCGTGCACCGCGTAGGAATGCGGCGCGCCTGCATGACGTAAGCCG
>CAXTBP010000012.1:0-50948 GCA_964241985.1 uncultured Armatimonadaceae bacterium
AAACCGTACATCAAACCTTCGGCCCGAGCGTTTATACGATTGCGTTCACCGCCTATCAAGGGCAAAGCGGAAACCCGTTTTCCGGCACGCATCCACTGGTCAAAGCCGACCCGAACTCGGTTGAGGCATTGCTGCACGACGCAGGCGCTCCGCCCAATGCGTTTGTTGATTTGCGCCACTTGCCCACCGGCCATTTTTTGCGCACCCCGCAATCGGCCCGCCCGCTCGGCTACGCGCCCATGACCGCGAATTGGCCCGGTGTTTTCGACGGCCTCTTCTTTACCGACGTGATGTTCCCGAGCACGGCAGAGGGCGACGTTCCCGAGGGCGTTCGCAAAACCAAGTAGGCGCGGCGCTTTTGCGGGCTTACGCCCACGGGAACGGCGGGGTCGGCGTGTCGAATAGGGCGCTCATCAGCGTCCAGAAAAAGGCGAGCGCGAACTCGCCGACAATCAGCCCCAAAAAGTAGGGGCGGGCCTGTTTATACAGTTTCATGCCGCCGTAGCGCAGAATCAGCGTTTTGAAAACCCATGCGACAAGGGCGGGAAACCAAAACACGTTGATCGTCCACGACGAACACAGCGCGTAGCCGAGCGGGTGGAACGGGAACGACGCGAGAGCGATACGCCCCCACACGAGCAGGCTGGTGACGACCACGCCCACGCCCAAAAAGGTCGGGGCTTGCCAGCCCAGCGGCGGCGCGCCCGGCTGAAGATATTGCTTATAATCGTTGAAGGCCCACTCGTTGTTGCCTTGATACACGTAGGTGTAGAGCGTAATGCCGCCGTAGCGGTACGGCAGCCAAATTTGAATTACGGCGGCGCACAGCATGGACAAAACGAGGGCGCAAACATACACACCCGCAAGCCGAACGGGTCGCCGGTTGTTGTTGCCGCCAGTATCCGCGTTTGCGGCGTGATGGAGGCGCAAACCGTCCAAAACACCCGCAAACAGCAGCCCGCGCTGATCGCGCAAAAGAAGCGTGTCGGACAAGGCGAGAACCGTCAAATTTTGCGGCCCGAGCGTATGAAGCGGAGTCGCAAGGCGCAGCAAGTCGATAGGGCGAAACGAGCTTTCCGTCATGATAAAGCCTGCCTCCGCCGACGCCCGGCCCAGCACAAATGCGATCACGAAAAACAGCGTGCCCATCTGTAAAAGGGCTAAAAGCGGCGACAAGCCCATCGCCATAAGAAATAAAGTCGCGCCCGCGAAACACGCCCAAAATCCCCAAAACGCGACCGGGTACGAGAACAGTTCGCCCGCGTCATCGCGGTTTGCGGACTGGCGCGGATTGGTCGCCACGCGCCACACCGTTTTGAGGTGCGGGCGGGCCAGCGATAGGAAATACACACCCAAAACCAGATACGCGCCCAGCGCTTGGTAGCCCCTATACAGCGGACACGGGTACAGCGGCATCGCGGGCATATCCCAGTTCGCGGCCCGGACGGCAATATCTTGAACGCGCGAAAAAACAAAAAAGAACCACAGCGAAAACACCAAATCCGACGGCAGCAAAAACATAAACCCGATGAGCGCGAGCGAGCATTTCAAATAAATGCCCGACGCCCCATCCCACGGCGCGCCTTGCGGCAAATAATCGTTGACGAACACTTCGAGCGGAATATCGGGCACGGACGGATACCACGTGTGCAGGCCCTTGATGAGAAAAATCACCGTCGGGAGCGCGGCTCCGGCCCATAGTCGTTTGTCGCGGAGTAGCGGCTTGGCGTTCGGGCCGTCGCCGCTATCGCTCGCAAGTTGCAGCGGGACTTCGGCGAGCGGGAACGAGAGTTTTTCGTTATCCATCCACTGCTTGCGCAGCAAGGCCGCCATAAACAAAAAACCGCCGAAAACAAGACCCACCAGCAGCGACCACAGCAAAACCGGCCCGACCCACAACTGCCATGGGATCGTTTCACCCGCACGCAATCGCTCGAAAAAGCGCACGGAAACGTCTTGTTTTTCCTGCCCATGCACATCGAACGGAAACAGCGGCGCGGGCAAAAACCGCCGAAACGGCGCGCCCAAATCCGTGAAATAATCGGGGGTGACAAGAAGCGGGAGCAATTTCTGCATCAAGCCCCGCGACGAAATCAGGGCCGCGACAACCGTCATGGAGTACGCGATGAGCAAATCCACGGGCCGCAGATGGAGCCGGGGAGCCGCGCGGCGCAAAAGCGCGTTCATCGCCAGCACAACCAAAAACACGCCCACAGCGGCGGGTGGCATCTGCAAAAATCCGATTTGCAGCGTGATGAGTTTGTTTTCCGCCCACGACACCAAAAAGCACGTCAGCGGCACGCACAACGCGCCCACCAAAAGCCCGCGCATCCCGCCACTATTTTCGCCGCGTTCGCCGCCCCGACTGCGCCTTTGCAAATCGTCCATGCGCTATTATAGCCGTTATTATAGCCGTTTCATAAATTGGAGGGCTTGCTTGCGCCGTTAATCCACCATGCCCGCGTCTCAGTTATTCTGCGCCGTATGGCGCGCTACGTGGTGGGCCAAGTAGGAAGCGAGGTATTCCCGCTCCGGCTCGGCAAACGACGAGGCAAAAAGACTTTGGTAACGTATTTCTCCTGCCGCAAGCCGCTGAATCGTTCGATACAGTTCGGTGGGATGGCGCTCCAAGTCTTTGCCGACGAGTTCCACCAAACCCTGCGGATCCTGAAACGTCCGCAGCCCGTTCAAGCACGCGCCCGACCAGCCAAAGGTGTTGAGCAGCGGATACCAATTCACCCCTTGCAGCGCGACCCCGTGCGCCCGAAGTATCTCGACTTGCTCCAATACCAAACCCAGCCACGCTTTTTGCGATTCCACTTCATTGAGGGTTCCCACGCCGACCTCGCGCTCGGCCCGAACATTGATTTCACTTAACGTCATGGGAACGCCCAGCTGCCGATGGTAATCGAGGGCGATGCGAACCAGTCCCGCAGGCTGTGGCGTCGTGGATTGAAGCCGATTATCGCCCCACGTCATGTCCGAGTGAGGGTAGTAGTCCAACCCGCGCACGATTGGCACGCGGACAGGATGATCGAGAAACCAAAAAAGTTCTTGGGGCATTATGCCATTTTGCGTCAGATAGCGCCACATAGGAGCGGTTTGTCCTGTTGGCTGCATTCGACCCAGCACCAGTTCGTCATGAAGGAAGCGGCGCTCGTTACAATGGGCGGCGATTTCTTGCGAGGCGTCATCAACGGCATAATGGTTTTCCAGCGTGTCCACCATCAGAAACTTGACGTTCGGGTTTATGGTTGGCAGGCGTTCCCCGAGTTCGCAGGCAACGCGCGCCATATTGACGACCATGCGGCAAAAGGCGGCGTGGTCGTCGTGGAACGGCCCCCATAAACCAGCCAGTGCGTACAGCACCGACGTTGCGATGGGTTCATTGACGGGCGTGACCCACTCGACCCACGGATACCGCTCGGCGAAGTCCAAAACATATTGAACGGCCCAGTCGACAAATCGGGGATCGGCGTACCCGTGGGCAAAGTGCGGGTTAATCGCCGTGTGGTGAAACGGGTCAACGGCGACCCGCAATTCTAATCGCTTTATTTCCGACATAGCGCGTTCGACAAGCGACTGGTCGGTTCGGTGCGAGGGCAAACAGTAGCGGTGCAGACCGTGCGGTGAAAGTTTGTGCATGAGGTGCAGGTCTTCAAAAAGCCATTCGTCGTGCCCGGTGAGTTTGAGAACGTCCATTTCCGGGTTGGCTAAACCCAAAATGCGTGATCCTTCAATTCCTGTGCCAAATCCCAATGGAAAATGGTCGTGTTCAGTGGTTTGGTTGGATAAATTTTGTCGAACCTTGTGCATAGATCTCCTTAACGGCAACACAACAATGATACCAAATTAAACAAAACTAAATACAACTATTTGCTTTTATTATAAACAATTATACAAAGTCCTGACAGGGCCATCAAAACAAACCACAAACCAAAAGTGCAGGCCCGCCATTTTTATTGCTGCCGCAGAAAATCCGTACCCAAACAAAAAGCCCCCGACTTTCGGAGGCTTTTCGCTTGTGCTTATCGAGACAACGCTTAAATGTGGCAGGAGGCCATGCCGCGCTTGGCGAGGTACTGCTGATGGTAGTCCTCGGCGATGTAGAAGGTTTGCGCAGGAACGATTTCAGTCACAATCGGGCGGCGGAACCGGCCCGACTGATCCCACTTGGCTTTGGAGGCTTCGGCTGTCGCCTTCTGCTCCGGCGAGTGATAAAAAATCGCGGAGCGGTACTGCGTGCCGATGTCCGGGCCTTGCCGGTTTTTCGTGGTCGGGTCGTGGTTTTCCCAAAACACGGTCAGCAAATCGTCGTAGGACACGACAGCAGGATCGAAGGTCAGTTCCACGACTTCGGCGTGTCCGGTTTCCGTGTAGCACACGTCCTTGTATGAGGGGTTTTCGGTCGTGCCGCCTTCAAACCCGACGGCGGTGTCTAAAACGCCCGGGGTTTGCCGATACGTTTCTTCCACGCCCCAAAAACAGCCCGCGCCGAAGGTCGCTTTTTCGGTTGCCATAAATCAAATTCTCCTTGTGGATTGGTTACTTTATAAACAATTCGGGCGCGGCAAAAGTTCACGTTTTTTGTTTAATGTTGGGTTTAATCGTCGGCGCGGGCGAAGTTTACGATAGTGTCGAAATCGGGTTTGTAGCCGCCCGTCGTATCGACCGTGAGCGTCGGCACGTCCATGCGGGGCGGTTCGTAATCGGCTACGGGCAGGTCGGTAGTTTCATCGGAGGAAAGTGCGGCTTGCACGAGGGCGTCGTGGTGAAAGCGCGCCCGTTCCGGGTCGCTCTGGTGACGCGCGATACGCCGGGCGCGGGCGTGGTCGTCGTCCACGTCGCACACAATAATGCGAACGCGGGCCATGTGCGTTAGGGGTTCCAGTTTGGGAACCCACAACTTATGCTGAAACGCGGCTTCGGCAAGCAGCGACACATGATGGGTCAGCAAAAGTTCAATCGTGCTGAAAAACGCGGCGTATACGGTGCGGCCCACCGACGGCGCGTCGGCGTCCGGCCCGACAATGCCGGTCGTATAAACGTAGCCTTCTTTGAGTTCGTCCCGGCACACGGCGGGGAAGCGCAGGGCGCGGGCGAGTTCATGCGCCAATGTCGTTTTTCCGGCTCCCGGTCGGCCCGTTACGACGAGCAGCGAAGGAAGGTGAGAGGCGCTATGGGATGTGTTCGGTTCGCTCATGCGGCTACCCTTCGTTTTGCGATTGCTGCTGGGAATTGCTTCCGCCTCCGCTATCGCCGCCCTTTTTGTCTTTCTCGCCACCGCTGTCCTTCGCGCCCGCGATACCGACAACCAAAACACCCGCGATAATCACGAGGGTTCCAATTAATCGGGGCAATTTGATTTCCTCGTCCAGATAGTATTTGGAAAACAACAAACCCAGCCCATACGAACCCGCCGAAAGCGGAAGCGCGAGCGATAAATCCGTCAAACCGAGCGCGTAGATGTACAGCGCGACATAGCCCAGCATCATTCCCGCGCCCGTCAAAACGTGCCAATCTTTAATTGCGGCGGATAACTGCGCCATGAGGCCGGACTGCTCCCCGGCTTGTTTCATCCCTTTGGCGGCAAGCGCCTCACCGACGGCGGCCAGCACCACGGCAACGCCAAGTATCGCAAACACTTTTGCTTTATCGGACACATTGTTCTCTTTTCCACACCAAGCACCTCTTACCCATACGGGCGGGCGGGCGCGTTTCGTGACCGATGAGCAGGTTTTATTTGCTTCTGCCTTTAAGGATTGTAAAAGCGGTACAATTTTGTGAAGGAAAATTAAAATGGCTGCGGAACTGCAAGAACCGGTCGCGCCCATTGTGGCGGAATTGGTGGACTATATCGTTGACTCAAATCCCGAACGCTTTGCCGATTTTCAAACCAGTGAAAAAACGCGGGAGCGCGTATGGGAGTTAGTGCGCCGCGAAAAAAACGAGGGGCTAACCGACAAAGAAAAAGCCGAACTGGACAATTATGCACAACTGGAGCATTTATTGCGTTTGGCTAAATCCAAAGCGCGCATTAAGATCGCCTTGCGCCGTTCGGCATGAGTACAACCTATATTCCGCTTGGCCTACGCCGACGGATTATCACGCGGGCTGGAGGAAAATGCGAATACTGCCGCATCGCTGAAACATCCACCATTAACGGTTGCGAAGTAGATCATATCGTCGCGGAAAAACATAATGGGCCAACCACAGAGGAAAATTTAGCCTACGCCTGCTTCTTTTGCAACCGAAACAAGGGAAGCGATTTAGGCACGTACAAACCCGGCACGCAGGACTTCGTTCGTTTCTTCAGCCCACGCACCGACGTATGGGCCGACCATTTTTATTTTGACGCGAACGACCAAATAACCATTCTTTCCCGTACCGACATTGGCGAAGCGACTCTTCGCATCTTTGGTTTCAACGACGCCAACCGTCTACAAGAGCGTCAACTCGAACGGGCATTGGAAGAGATACAAGGCGGCGCAAACGACGGGCCATAAGCGGCTCCCTGCCTGCTACCTGTCGCGGGCGACGACGTAGCGGGCGAGGTTTTGTAGGGTGGTTTTGTACGGGGAGTCGGGAAAGCGGTCTAAATCGCGCACGGCGCGGTCGGCGCGGGCTTCGGCGACAAGGCGCGCGGCTTCAAAGCCGCCCAAGCGGGCAATCGTTTCCGTGAGGGTTTGTATGTCCGAATCGCGGAGGGTTTTACGGGCAAGGAGTTTGTTCAAGTCGCGGCGGTCATGGTCGTTTGCGACTTGCAAAGCATGGATGAGCGGGAGCGTGACGCGCCCGTCGCGTAAGTCGGTTCCCAGCGGCTTGCCGGTTTTTTGCGGGTCGCCCAAAAAGTCCAGCAAGTCGTCGGCGATTTGAAAGGCCATCCCCAAATGATGCCCATACGAGCGCAACGCGGCGGCTTGTATTTCGGTCGCGCCGCCGACAATCGCGCCGGTTTCGCAGCACCCGGCTAAAAAGCCCGCCGTTTTCCGGTCGATAATCTCTTCGTAGGTGTCAAGGGCAATCGTCGTATCGTGGGCGACGGCGGATTGAAGCACTTCGCCCTCGGCCATGCCAACCGTCACGTCTACGAACACGCGCACAATCCGCAAATTTTCCTCGTTATGAACGAGTAAGGAAATCGCCTTCGCCAGCAGAAAGTCGCCGGTTAAAATCGTGATGCCGTTACCGTACACGGAGTTCGCGGTCGGTCGGCCCCGGCGCTCCGGCGATTCGTCCACGACATCATCGTGCATGAGCGTCGCCATGTGGATCATTTCCGCTGCCGCCCCGGCAGCGGTCGCGCGGTCGAGGGAAAAATCGCCGCCTACGGTGCGGGCGCAAAGGAGGGCGAGCGCGGGACGAAGGCGTTTACCGCCCGAAAGCAGGGTGTGCCCGGAAATATCGCGGACAGCCGCGACATCCGACCGGGTTTCAATCGCCAAGCGTTCCTCGACAAGCGCGAGTTCTGGCTCGATACAGGCCATCAGGCCCGGAATGACTTTGACCTGCGCGGTGCTTGCACCGACGGCAGCAATAGGCGTTTCGCCGCGACGGACGGGCGCTTGCGAACCCGCGACGAATTTTTCCTCGGTTGTTGGTGCGGCCTCAGCGATTAATGTCATTTTTTTGCTTAGTTTTCAAGACGCGCCAAATACAGGCCCGTTACAGCGGCTTTAACGCCGAATGAATTACCACGGTTCCCAACGTTAAATCCAGCACTTTTATATCCGTCAGGCCTGCGGCCCGCAGTGTTTCCGATAAGCCGTCGCGGCTTTTCCACACGGCAACCGACGCGGGCAGATACGTGTAGGCTTTTTTATTCCCGCCGAGCAGTCCGCCCCAAAACGGCATCACCCGGAGCGAAAAATAGCGGTACAGCGCGGCAAGGACGCGGTTGCGCGGCACGCCCGTTTCCAAAATCACGACGCGCCCGCCGGGCTTGACGACGCGGGCCATTTCATCGACCCCTTTTTGCACGTCCACAACGTTCCGTAAACCGAAGCCCACCGTAGCGGCATCAAAGGTATTATCGGCAAACGGCAACGATAACGTATCGGCAGCCTCAAAAACGACGGGCGCATCGTTGCCGTTCGCTCCGCGTTTTTCCGCCTTTTGCCGCGCGATTTGCAGCATGACGGGCGAAAAGTCCGTCGCTGACACACGGCCCGCACTGCCAACGCGGCGGGCGAGCGCGAACGCTAAATCGCCGGTTCCCGTACACACATCAAGGGCGGCTTGACCGGGCGCAAGGTGCGCGGCGTCAACGGCCCGGGCGCGCCAGTTATGGTGCAGCCGGGCGGACATCACCGAATTGAGCAAATCGTAGCGCGGCGCGATGGCGTCGAACATCGTTTGCACGTATTCGTGCTTTTGTTCGGTCGGCGGGAGGATGGTTGCGGGCGTTCGTGCGGACATCTTATATTCTTTATAAGATTGTGAAGGGTTTCACAATCTACATTTTATTATACCACTGTGGGCGGCTGGCTAACCGTTTTCCCGACAAATGGTGCAAACAACACAAACGCCCGCGTCCTGACAGAACGCGGGCGTTTGACGTGGCGTGCAGCACAACGCACTAATGTGCGGCGGGTGACTTCGCGGCGTTGATCTGCTTGAGCGCATCCTGCATTTCTTTTTTGTCGGACGGGGACACTTTCGGATCGGCAATGCCGTTTTTGAGCGCGTCAATCGCTTTGTTTATGTCCCGGGATAAAGCGTAAGAGGCGGCGATGCTCATGTGGGCATATGCGGCGTCGCCAGACAGTTTCGCGGTTTGCGCAGCCTTCTGAAAATAAGGCACGGCGCGCGCGACATCTTGCTTGCTTTGGTACATATCCCCGACCGCGTTGGCGGCTTTCGCCGTGTATCCCTTGCTGTTTTGCGGATCGGCTTTTTTAACGGCATTGAAGGAGGCGACAGCGCGCGCGCTGTCGCCCCGGCTCGCGTAGACATCGGTCAGTTTCGCCGCCGACGCGACATCGCCGGGGTTTTGCTTGAATTTGGCGAGCGCGGCGGGCAGTTCGCGGGCGTCCTTGCTGATTTTCTGCATCTGCTCCGCGAACGGGCCGGGGGGCGCGTAGCCCCCGATGCGTCCAGCGATTGCCCCGTTGCCGTCGATAAATAAGATCGTCGGGTACGAACGCACGCCGTATTTTGTCGCCGCCGCTTGGCCTTCTTTTTCGGCGTTGATTTTTACGGGAATGAAACTGGCGCGGGTCAGCCGGACGACGTTTTTATCCGGGTAGGTTTTCTTGTCCAGCACCTTGCACCAGCCGCACCAATCGGTGTAAAAGTCCACCATAACAAGTTTGTTCGTGGCTTTGGCCTGCTTGACGGCTTTATTAAAATCTTGGCTCCACGCTATTTCATCGGCGTGAGCGGCCCGGCTGCCCACACCGAAGGCGGACGCGACAACGCAGCCCAAAAGCGCGCCAAAAACAAAGCGGGACGCGGCGAAGCGGCTTGTGAAACGAGTTTGCATAAGGGGATGTCCTTTGAGCGACCAACGAGCGAGCAGGATAGATAATTGTATGGGCGGGCAGGGTGTGTGTCAAGTTCGCGCGGGCGCAAATGGGTACACTGCAAGCGATGAACTCTTCCGAAATAACGGCCTCAACCGTCGAACCGACCGACTTTTTGGTGATTGGCGCGGGGCTTGCGGGCCTCGCGTTTGCCCGCGACGCGCAGAAGCACGGGAAAACCGTGCGCGTACTGGACAAAGGGCGCGGAATCGGCGGGCGCATGGCGACGCGCCGTTTTGGCGAAGGTTTGCGCGTCGATCACGGCGCGCAATTTTTTACCGCACGCGGGACGCGGTTTCAAGAAGTCGTGGACGCCGGTTTGGAAAACGGAACCGTTATCGAATGGAGCCGGGGCTTTCCCGAATGGAAGAACGGCGAAGTCGTTAATCGCCCGCCGGGCCACGCCCGCTATGCCTGCCCAAGCGGCATGAGCGATTTGCCCAAAACATTGGCGCAAACCGTGCCCGTGGAAACCGGTGCGCAGGTCGTGGAAATAACCCGAACCAGCAAAGGAAGCGTGTACCAAGCCGTGTGCGCGGACGGTCGCGTTTTTGCCGGGGCCGCCCTGATGCTTTGTTTGCCGCCCGTGCAGCTTCTCTCGATCGCCCGACCGCTTTTGCCCGCAGATACCGTAGCCGCCATTGATGCCGTCACCTACGATCCGGCGTGGACGCTCATCGCGCAGCTGGAGAACGACCTGCCCGGCGTGAACTGGCCCGCCGTTGAGTTTAGCGGCCATCCGGTTTTGGGTTGGGTGTCCCGCGATCACACCAAGCGGCCCGGCCCGAACGCCCCGCCCGTGCTTGTCGCGCACGGGTCGGGGAATTGGAGTCGGGCACATTTAGAGGACGAACCCGCAGCCGTGCAAGCCACGCTGCTTGGCGCACTCACCGACGTTTTCGGGCCGCTTCCCAATGTCGTGCAAACGCAAACGCACCGCTGGCGCTACGCGAACCCGACGCACCTTTTGGGCACGCCGTTCTTTTGGGACGCGCAAACCCGTATTGGCGGGGGCGGCGATTGGGCAGGCGGCGGCAACGTGGAGGGCGCGCTGACGAGCGGCTGGGAGTTAGCCCGCGCCGTTTTGGCGGACGGGTAGCGCGGCCTCGATAGCGGCGAAAAACGCGCTTTCGTTATCGACCTGCATCCCGACGCGCAGGGCGAAAACGGGCAGTGTGCCGTAATCCGCCTGCGCTAAAAGTGGGCTGACTTTTACGCCGTCTTTTTCGGTTGTCAGCAAAACGGTTGTACCAAGCGCGCGGGCGTCGCGGAGTATCTCGTTGATGTCGGTTGGCGTGTAAGCGTGATGGTCGGAAAAATCCCGTTCGCCGACGATATGCACGCCCCGCGCCCGCACGGTTTTCACAAACTCGGCATGGTCGGCGATACCGGAAAACACGAACGCTTTTTCGTGCCGCAAATGCGCGAGCGGCAAAATGCCTGCGCCACTTCCTCCGTTTGCAGCGACGGCGACCCAATTTTGCGGAGCGTGCGTGGCGCAGAAAACCGGAACGTTGGGTGCGTAGGCCGCGATTTGGGCGCGGGTTTGTTCCAGTTGCTTTTGTGTCGCCCGATTCGCGCGGGTCAAAACGACGATACCGGCCCGCTTGATATGCCGGGGCGGCTCGCGGAGCAAGCCGCGCGGCAAAACAAAGCCATTATCCCACGGACGGTGGGCGTCCAAAAGTACGATGTTGAGATCACGGTGCAGCTGCCAAAATTGGAGGGCGTCGTCGCACAAGATAATGTCGGGTACGAACGTTTCGCAGGCCAATTTTCCCGAAACGCGCCGGTCACGCCCGACGATAACGGGCACGCCGGGAAGCGAATTGGCGAGCAAAACCGGCTCGTCGCCCGCTTCGGTCGGCGTGAGCTGCACGGCCTTTCCGTCGGATACGATGCGCGCCGTGCGTTTGCTTTCGCTTTGTCCGCCGTGCCCGCGCGACAGCAAAACGATTTTGCGGCCCGTGCTTTGCAGATGCTTTGCCACTAAAGCCGCCATTGGAGTTTTGCCCGTTCCGCCCGACGACAAATTTCCAATGGCGACAACCGGCACGGGTAGCCGCGTTTGTTTCCGAACCCCGGAATTGTAGGGTAGCAAGTATGCTTCCAACCCGACTTGATGCAGCCCGGCGAGCGGCGTCAGCAATCCGCGCAAAAGTGTTGCGGGCAGACTTTTGTCGCCGCCGTGCAAAACGTCGCGGACAAACGCCTCGCGGTTCATTGCGTCGGTTCGCTCTTCGCGTTCAGCAAATCGGCCACGATTTGTACGCACTTTTCGGAAACGCCTTGATTGCGAGCGATAAGCGCGCGGGCTTTTTCGCGCAGTATGGCTTTCGCGTCGGGCGGCAGTTGCAGCAGGCGCAGCACTTCATTTGCCAGCGATTGCGCGTCGGCGCTGACCATGAAGCCGACGCCCTCGGCCTGCGACAAGGCGACAATATCGCGCTGATTGTTCATGAACGGCCCGAATATGGCGGGCGTCCCTTGCGCGAGCGGCTGAAACACGCTTTGCCCGCCAAACGGAAACAGCGACCCGCCCACAAAGGCGACGTCCGCGACGGCGTACACGCGGGCGAGTTCGCCGAAGGTATCGAGTAGGAGAATTGGCGACAGGCCTCTCCCCCCGGCCCCCGACCGCCGCCTTACCGCAAATCCCGCCTTAACAAACGGCTCCATCGCTTCATCCGCGCGGTCGAGATGACGCGGGGCAACGACCAAAAACAAATCCGGCACGGCCTTTTGCGCTATGGCGAACGCTTCGGTGATAACAGCCTCTTCACCGGGGCGCGTCGAGCCGCATACCCACACGGGCGCGGCGGCGGGAATACCCAAATTCATACGCAGGGCGGCGGTTTCGTCGGGCGTTAAAGCGTGGACGGATTCGTCGAATTTGGTGTTGCCGACGGTTCTTACGCGATCCGACGGTGCGCCCACAAGGGCGGCGCGGCGGGCGTCTTCCGCGCTTTGCATGGCGAAAACATCGACCGTTTGCAGCGCAGGGCGCGTCCAAAACGTGGCCCGCAAACCGCGCCGCAATCCTTTATCGGAAATGCGCCCGTTCAAAACCGCGATTTTCGCGCCCTTTTGCTTGGCGACGGTCAGAAAATTGGGCCAGATTTCCCATTCCATGAGCACGACGGTGTCGGGCCGGAACACGGACAGCGCCATCCAAACGCAGGGCAAAAAATCCAGCGGATAATACACGACGCCATCGGCGGGCGGAATTTGTTTTTGCGCGACTTCCCGCCCGCCAATGGTGGTGGTAGATAGGAGAAGCAAGGCGTCGGGGTATCGGGCGCGGAGCGTGCGTAGCACCGGGGCGGCGGCCATAACCTCGCCGACCGATACGGCGTGAACCCAAATGCGCGGGCTGCCCGTTTGCGCTTTTATCTGCGGCGGCAGCATTCCCCAGCGTTCGCCCCAGTGCGTTTTGTCTTCTTTGCCGCGCCAAAGCCGCACGAGCAAAAACGCAAGTATGAGGGGCGATAGCAAAAACAGCAGCAGGTCGTACAAAAAAAGCGCGAGCATACGAAAGTTAAGAGCGGCTAAACGGCGGCAAGTTGCGGCGCAGGCAAGGCGGCGAGCGGTTCGGATGGGAGGGCGGCAAGCGATAACGGGTCGGCGGGTTTTCCGCCGTCGAGGGCGAAGAAACCGGCGGCGGCGATCATCGCGCCGTTGTCCGTGCAGAGATTGGGCGGCGGGAAAAACAAACGTATCCCGTTTTTGTCGCAGGCGGTTTGCATCGCCTCGCGCAGACGGGCGTTCGCCGCCACGCCACCCGCCAAAAACACGCGGGGTACACCAAGTTCCCGCGCCGCTTTGACGGTTTTGGAAACCAGAACGTCCACGACGGCTTCTTGAAAACTTGCGGCAAGGTCGGGGGCAGAGGGAACCGGGCCGTGCAGTCCTTCCAAATGCCGCTTGACCGATGTTTTGAGGCCCGAAAACGAAAACTCGTAGCCGGGCAAAAACGAGCGCGGCAGCGCGACGGCCTGCCCGTTCCCCGCTTTGGCGGCTTCCTGAATGGCGGGGCCGCCGGGGTAACCGAGGCCCATCAAGCGGGCGGATTTATCGAAGGCTTCGCCTGCGGCGTCATCGCGGGTTCGGCCCAGCAGCGTGTAGTCGCCCGCGCCTTTCAAGTGAAACAAATCCGTGTGCCCGCCCGAAACGACGAGGGCTACGGCGGGAAACTGCGTGTCCGCGTGCGTCAAAAAGTTGGCGTATAAATGGGCTTCGATATGGTGCACGCCGATAAGCGAAATATCGAGCGCGAGCGCCAAGCCCTTCGCCGCGCTGACGCCGACCAGCAGTGCGCCCAAAAGACCGGGCCGGTTCGTGACCGCAATGGCGTCTAAGTCGCCAAGCGTGATGCCCGCGCCTTGCACCGCTTGCTCCAAAACTTTGGTGACTTGCTCGACGTGCCGACGGGATGCGACTTCGGGCACGACGCCGCCGTGGCGGGCGTGTTCTTCCATCTGCGAATACACAATGTTGCTCAAAATCCGCCGCCCGTTTTCCACGATAGCGACGGCGGTTTCATCGCACGACGTTTCCACTCCCAGCACAATCATTTCGTTTTATTGTATCGCTTGCCGCGCAACCAAACGCGCCGCGCCCGTGTCTTTAAGGTAGAATAGCCTGACACCCGCGTATGAGCCTGCCTGCAACACCCCCACAAAATCCGACCGCCACGCCGCCGCTTGCCGACCGTATCACGGAAACGCCTTTGCCACCGTCGCCGCTGGTTCCTACCCCCGAAAGTTACGACCCGGAATCTGCGGTTGCGTCCACGCAGGATTTGGTTGTGCGTTATGGCGCAAAAACCGTTCTGCCCGGCCTGACTTTGCGCGTGCCCGAAGGCTGTATCGGTTTGCTCGGCCCGAACGGCGCGGGCAAAACCACGCTGATTAAGACGCTGATGGGGTTCGTCACGCCTTCGTCCGGTACGGGAAACGTGCTCGGAATGGACGTGCGGACGCACGGCATGGCGATCCGCCAGCGCATCGGCTTGATGCCCGAACAAGATTGTCATATTCCCGGCATGAACGCCGTGTCGTTTGTGGCCTACGCGGGCGAAATGGCCGGAATGCCGCCCGCCCAAGCCTTGCGCCGCGCCCACGAAGTGTTGGAATACTGCGCTTTAGGTGAGGCCCGCTATCGCAACGTGGAAACCTACTCGACGGGCATGAAGCAGCGCATTAAACTGGCGCAAGCCCTTGTGCATGGCCCGAAACTTCTCTTTTTGGACGAACCGACGAACGGCCTCGACCCGCAGGGCCGCGACGAAATGCTGGACTTGATCCGCGACGTTTCTCATGCCAAAGGTTTGAGCGTTGTCGTTTCGTCGCACTTGCTGCCCGATATTGAAAAAACGTGCGATCATGTTGTCGTGATGCAGGCCGGGCAAATCAAGCAGCAAGGCCCGATTGGCGCGCTCCGCGAAACCCGCAATCCGCAGTACGAAGTGGAACTGCGCTTGTTCGACGATCCGTTCGTGCAGGCGGTTGGGCGGCGCGGGGGCGTGATGGTGTATAGGCAAGGCTCGCGGCTGCGGTTCGAGTTCGCGGACACGTCGGGCATGGGCGACGTGGGCAAATTATTGTTTCAAGCGGCCCGCGAATCGGGCGCGCAGGTGCGGGGCTTTCACCCGGCCCAGCGCAGTTTGGAAGACGTGTTTATGGAGGCCATCGACCAATGAGCGTTCCCGCAATGGCTGGGCAAGTCACCGGAGCGGTGGAAACCGCCCCGGCCCCCATCATCACCGATGTTACGTACCGCAACTACGACGGGCCGCTCAAAACCCACGCCGTGCGCTGGTGGGTCGTCGCCCTTGCGACTATTCGCGCCAGCGTCAATAAATCGCGCTACGGGTACTGGATTCCTGCTGGTATCATCGTCATTTCCAACCTGATTTTGGGCATCGGCTTTTATATCGCGCAAAACGTCCGGGCCGCGCAGGGCGTGATGACGACGCTGTTTGCCGAAGATATCAACTACTACGCCACCACGCTGTACCAAAGTTTGGGCTGGTCGAGCCTGTTTTTGTTCGTGGCGACTATTATCGTTGGCGCGGGCATTATCGCCGCCGACAACCGCGCGAACGCTCTTTTGGTGTATCTCGCCAAGCCGCTGACGCGGGTGGATTATCTCATCGGCAAATGGGTCGGCGTGTTCATTCTGCTCGCCACTTTGACGGTCGTGCCCGCGCTTGTTTTGTTCCTGTTTTTCCTGACCGCCTATTACAGCGACGGCTTCTTGACCGACAATAAAACGCTGTTCTTTCGGATGCTGGGCGCGTCGCTGCTTTTGCCCGCGCTCCATACAAGCCTTATTATCGGCT
Organism: uncultured Armatimonadaceae bacterium; assembly: GCA_964241985.1. Lineage (GTDB taxonomy): Bacteria > Armatimonadota > Armatimonadia > Armatimonadales > Armatimonadaceae > CAXTBP01. Next base: position 15,868 of record CAXTBP010000012.1, read on the forward strand.
TTTCGTCGTGGACGAAATCGCCGCGACTTGCGGGTTCGATTTATGCCGCCGTGTATATTGTCGCGTGGTTCGTGACCGTGATTGTCGGCAGTATTTTGCGCGGTCAGGAAGTCGGCAAGGTCAAGCCGACGACGGTCGCGCTCGTTCGCAGTTTGTCGATTGACGGCGTGGGGCAAGGAATCGCCATGCACCTGTACGATTTGAAGCCCCAGCAAGTGCCCGATTCGCCGGGCGGCGCGCGGCGTCGGCGTCGGCGCAATCAAAGCAAGCAGGCGCAGCAGGCCCAGAAAAAACTGGACGCCGCGCAGGAGCGACGACAGGAGCGGGCCGCGCAAGCCGAGGTCGTGGCTCCGCCGCTCGCGCCGCTACTCGGGATTGCGGGGGCGATGCTCGTTTTGCCGCTGTGGGCCGCGTGGAGCAAAATCAAGGCCGTGGAGATTATCAAGGGATGAGCATGGCCGCAAATGTGCCAATGATCGAACTCGCCCACGCCTCGCGCTGGTACGGGCAGGTCATCGGCCTCAACGATATTTCGTGCCGCATCGGGCCGGGTCTTACCGCACTGCTCGGGCCGAACGGGGCGGGAAAGTCCACGCTCCTCAAACTCATCACCGGGCAGTTAAGACCGACGACGGGCTTTGTCAACGTGCTGGGCGGGCCACCGTTCGCAAACGCCCGCGTCTTGGGCCGCTTGGGGTTTTGCCCGGAAATCGACAACTTCTACGAAGACATGACGGGGCGCGAGTTCGTGACGCAAATGGCGGCGATGTCCGGCTTCGGCGGAGCAGAGCGCACCAAGCGGGTGAACGAATCCATCGAGCGCGTCGGCATGACCGACCGCTGCGACCGAAAACTTGCCGGGTATTCCAAAGGGATGCGCCAGCGTATCAAGGTCGCGCAAGCCATTTTGCACGACCCCGACGTGCTGATTATGGACGAACCCCTGAACGGCCTTGACCCCGTCGGGCGGCGCGACATGACCGACTTGATGCTGGATTTCGCATCGCGCGGCAAGTGCGTCTTGGTGTCGTCGCATATTTTGTACGAGGTCGAACAACTCACGGAAAACATTCTGCTCATGCAGCGGGGCAGGCTACTCGCGCAGGGCAGCGTTCATGCCATCCGCGACATGATGGATTCGCGTCCACACCATATCCGGTTGGTTTCCGACCACGGACGCGAGCTTGCCGCCGAATTGTTGCGCTTGCCGTCCGTTTTGGGCGTGCGATTCGACCCCAAAAATCCGACCCGCATGGACATCGAAACCGCGACCCCGGATCAGTTTTACGCCGATTTGCCCAGCGTCGTTTTGGGCGGCGGATATACAATCAGCGAGTTTTCCTCGCCGGACAACAATTTGGAAGCGGTTCTGCGCTATTTGTTGGGCTAACGAAACACGGAACACACTTACCCTATGAGCGACCTTCTTCTTTTTCGTTCCGCCCTGCGCGACGCGCTCCGGCCCCGCCGCTTGATCATCGGGCTTCTGGTCATGTTTTTGCCCGCGTTCGTTGGGCTGGCGTGGCGCTTGCTGACGCCGGGCGGGGAGTTTTCGCCCGACAACGCCTATGACAGCATTGTGCCCAGTTTGATTTTCTCGTTTTCGCTGGCGATTTTATCGGTCGTGTATGGAACCGGGGTCGTGTCCGACGAACTCGAACAGCGCACGATTGTCTATCTTTTGACGCGCCCGCTTCCCCGATGGCGCATTTTGCTGTCGCGTTTTCTTGCCAACCTCATCGTGATTATGGCGATTACGGTCGGGTCGGTCGTGCTGCTCGCGCTCGCCGTGTACGGCCCGAAAGCGTTTGCGGACGCGGGTGTCGGCTTGGATATTCGCGCGCTTCTCATCGGCGCGTGCGCGTATGGGGCCTTGTTTTTGTTTTTAGGAACGACCATGCCGCGCCCACTGATTACTGGCTTGCTGTTCGTGTTCGGCTGGGAAACGTGGGTTCCTAAACTGCCGGGCGCGTTCGCCCGCATTTCGGTTATGACGTATTTGCGCGTGTTGTCGTCCCGTGAAGCCGCGTCCGCCCAGCAGGATCCGGGCGCGGGCGGCAACTTTTTGATGTCGTTCAGTTCGCCCCCGCAACTCGACATCACGCAAAAGCAGGCGTGGGTTATTTTGTCCTTAACCGCCCTTGTTGCCCTCGCCGCCTCGCTGTTCGCCTTTTCCGTCCGCGAGTACGCCCCCCGCGACAACGCCGAATAAACGGCGGCTTGCACGGAACCGTTTTGACGCGGTTGTGTAAAAAATAAGTGGGATGGGTACACCAAAGCCGCCGCCGACCCGATATAATAGCCAAACCCTTTTCGATGGTTGGTGAAATCGGGACAAAAAGGCGACGCTAAACAGACCCGCCCCCTTTCCGGCGAAGCCCCATTGTCGCGGTTTCCATTTACCGTATTCGCCCGTTCGCGCGTTAGACGCACCAAGCGAGGTATCCAAACCGGCCTCATGCAACTCCGTTGGGAACACATCGACGAGCGCATCGCGCGCCGCGTCCAGTCACACATAACCGCCCCTCCGTCGTCCTCGACGGAAACCGCGCCCGAAAACCGCGCGCAGCACTGTGGACAAACCGCCACGGCCCAAACCGGCGACGCAGCGCCGCTTGAGGCGGTTTGGTCGGTGTTCGCGGCGAGCATTGCGTTTTTCGTGGTCGCGCTGTACGGCACGATTTGCTTTCACTTGACCGGGCCGCTGTTGACGGTCGGACTTTTGGGGCTGCCCGCAGGCATCGCACTTGCATCGTGGCTGCCGTCTACGTTCGCCGCCCGCGCCAATGCCGTTCCGCCCGCGCCATCGGCGATGGCCTCTGCCAAGCCCCGCGCGTTTCGTCACGGGCCGAGTTTGCGCGGAAAAGTGGGCCTTCCCGCCGACCGTTTGCGCCATGCCTTCACGGAAGCCGCGCAAACGCGGGCCGAATCGCTGTACGGCGAGGTCGTCGTTTCGCTGATGGAGCCGCCGCACGGTGCGAAAAAACACGGCGAAAAGACCGTGCGATTTAACAAACGACGCCACGAAACCCAAAGTTTGCGCCTGCTTCTCGACGAATGCAACACGCTCCTCGACCAATCGTTTCGCCTGCAAAACGAATCCACCCGCATCGGCGGCTTGTGGAAAAACGGCGAAACCCTCGCGCAAATTAACGGCGAACGGTTCGCCTTATTGCAAAAACTGGACAACGAAACCGACCCGATTGTGCGCCAGTCGCTTGAGGAAAGCGTCTCGCTATGCGACGAGCGGTTAGTTAGTGTTCGCGCCTATCCCACGCTTCTCGCCCGGTTGGACGCTCACCAAGAAGTCGTGTGCCAAAGTTTGGCCCTCGTATCGTCCACGCTCGCGCGTCAGCAGGCCACCCCGCACGCCTTGCACACCCCCGACGTGCGTGGCCTCCGACACGCCCTGCGCACCGCCGCGCAGGAAACGCAGGCCGTGGAAGCCGCCGTTATGGAACTCACGCCGCACAGCGACGCTTCCCGCGTTTAGCAGTTTTTACTTGGCGTATTGAATCGTTCGCAAGCCGACCATAATGCACGGGCCGCCATGAACAATCGTGATGCCGCCTGCCTGCGCGTCCGCGACGGCTTTGGCGGATTCCGCGCCCGGCTGTATCCATAGGTTTTTGATGCCCGCCGAAACTAACTGCGGAATAAGCGCCTCGGTCAGCGCAGACGGAACGACGGACACAACGACTTCCGGCACTTCGGGCAAATCGGCAACGGTGGCGAAACACGGATTGCCGTCGATTTCTTTGGCGCGTGGGTTAATTGGGTATGCGGTTTTATCGGCGGCAAGGAGCGCCTTATACGCGATATAGCCGTATTTTTCGGGATTGGTGGACGCCCCGACAACGGCATACGTGTGGGCCGAAAGCAGGGCGCGAATGGCTTCGTTCATAATATCGAATCTTTACCCGGCGCATACCGCGCGTCAAGCATTGGCGCTAAACAGAAAAAACAGCGAGCAAATTCGCGGCCCGAGGCGGGAAAGACCGGCAGATTTAGACCGGCATGTGAAATTGGCGGTTTTGGAACGGCGGGTAAATCCGCGTTCTACGCAGAAGCAAAGCCGACCTGCGTCGGCTCAAAGCGAAAGCCTCACGACCAAACCGTGAGGCTCCTTATTCATCGGCATTCAGCCCGCGCAGGCGAGCTTCGCCTCTTCGTAGACCGCAGATTCACCTGCCGGTCTATATCGGGACGTTTTACGGTTGACAGTAACGACTTACGTCTATGCCCGGTCGGTTTCGACCTGCAAGCGAATCGACGCGATAATGGCGGCGACGCGATCACATTCCTCTTTGGAGCCGGAATAACAAATGGCGCGGCCTTTGGTGTCCACTTCGAGCGCGATAGCGAAGCCTTTTTCCACCGAGCAGCCCGTCGCTTTTTGCAAAATCAAAATCACGTCGTCGTAGGTGTGTTCTTCGTCGTTGTATAAAATCACGATCCACGGCCCGGAAATATCCGCACCGTGCCGGATGTCTTCTATATCGTCCCAGCCCGGCAGGCCGAGGCTTCCCGGCGTAATCGTGGGGTAGGTTGTGGGGGCATCCAGTGTTTCGGTCGGCACGGTCGCGTTCCTCAAAAAAAGCAAAAAGCGGGAGTTTTTTACGGATTTCGTTGAACCCGTTCGCCGGTATTTTATCACGTCGCCCGCGTGATAAAACATGGGGAAACACGGATTTAGGCAGGAGGCGTCAAAAAATCGTCGGCCCACGTTTGGCAGCGGGGCGTGAAGGCGTCCAATAGCGCGGCGAGTTGGGCGCGGTCGCCCTCGGCATCAAAGCCCGGCAACCCGGCCCGTTGGCAGACGCGGGATACGGCTTCGGCTTGCCCGTCGCCGGTATCGTAATGCCGCAGATAGCGCGACCGGGTGAAACCTTCGAGCGTTCGGGCGAGGCCAAGCAGAGGGTACTGCGTTTGTAAAAGACGTTGCGTTTCTTCTACGACGGCGACCAAATCGGTTTGCGCGAACGGGGCATAAAAGGCGTCGGCGAAACCGGGGTTCAATCGGAGCAAGTAGCCGTCAAAGGCGATTTCGACCAGAACATGCGCCAAAAAGAAAACGCGCCGGAGCGGAAACGAGAACGGCGTGGCGCGAAGGAGCGCGCTTGCTTCGGCCTGCGCATCGGCAAACGAGGCCAAGCCATGAAAGCGTTTGTCGGTCGCAAGATGCAGGGCCGCGCCCCGCGCAAGCGGCGTGTGCGGTTCGGGCGCATTAAGCAGGTTCGCGGCCCGCAAACGCCCGTCACCGCTGACGCCCAGCAAATCCGGCAAGGCGATACCGACGAAGTACGCCGGGGAAATAATGGCGTCGGCGTTTGCGCGAAGGGCGACGGCGTAATGGGCGAGGTAGTTCAATTAACCCGTGCGAAGCAGGCGCGGTTTAAGCGTTTTCCACGTTTGCGCGGCGAACTCCAAAAGGCGGGCGTGGTTCGCCGCCTGCGTTTTCGGGTCGGACGACAGCGGCTGAAGCAAGCGCAAAAAATACACGGGTCGGTTTTTGCGGCCCATCAAGGCGCTCGCCAGCATTTCGGCCCGGATTTGCGTCACTTCGTTTTTGACCTGCCCGTCCACGACGTACAGATACGCAATGTCGTAGCCTTCGCTCCCGACTTCGGCTGGCCCGCCGACCGCTTGGCACGAGCGGATCGTCAAACCGTCGGTCGCGCCGGGCACGGGTTCCGTGTGGTCGTTTTGCAGTTTCCAGCCCCCGCCGACAAGGCAGGCGCGCGGGTCGTGCAAGGCCGAGCGGTCGGTTCCGCCGATGAGTATGAAGTTGATGCCGCTGTCGGTATCCGAATACGTGCGCGACGTAATGGAAGCCGAGGCGAGCGCGGCTTTCACGTCGGGTTCGATTTCGTCGTCGCCCTGCGAAACCCACGGCCCAATCGTCGCGGGAATTTCGCTGGATGCGACGCCCACGAAGTGCGGGGGCGGGGCGGGTCGCCACACGAGCGACACGCCGAACACGCAGGCGGACACTGCCGCTAAAAGATAGGCTGACCGGCGAAACGGCGGCATCCCAAAATCCTCGCAAACCCCAAAAGCAGGGTCATACATAAAACGGTAGTGATAAGTCCGCTCCAATCATGGAACGTGTGCGCCGCCGACGCCCCCATCGCCTCGCCGACCAGCCCGATTAAGGCGATACGAAGGGCGTTGATGAACAAGGACAGCGGCAAGCTAAAGGCGAAAATGGCGATTTGCCGAATGCGCGTGGTTTCCGATAAAAACGCGAACGCGGCGGAAAAGGTGAGCAGGCGCAAAAGCAATTTGAAGCCCGAACACGGCACGTCCACGTTCAGTTCGTAGTTTTCCAGATGGATGACGTTGCCGATTTGCACGGGCGACAAGTGCAAAACCTGTAAAATCTTCGCTGCGCCGACTGTTGACCACGACTGCATGTGCAGCGTTAAGTCGTTCAAAACCGGGCCGGGAAGCGGAGCCATCACCCACAAAAACGCGAGTGGAAACGCGGCGGCTTTGACCCAGCGCGTTCCTTGCACGAACCAAATCGCGCTGACAATCGCGCCCAAAAAGGCCGACGACATTATGGCTTCCAGTTGAGTTTTGACGGCAAGTAACAAAAGCCCCAAACAGAAAACGCAAACAAATAAAGCGGGCACGGAAGTTTTGCGCGGAACGGCCTTGAGCACGTCGCGCTTATGCCACAGCATCACGCCGGTTAAAAACGGCACGAAAAAGGCGTGTCCATAATAGGATTCCGGGCGCGTGTATTCCCAGTTCCACCACACGAGCATCGGCCACGCGAGCGCAACGACAAACGCCCCGAACAGGGCAAGCCCGGCGTAGGCGACCCAATCGTGCCGCGACGACGCCGTGGTTTCGGTGGCGTTCGGCGCGGCGTTGATTGATTGGGTCGGTGTGGCGGTGGTGGACATAGGAAACCTTAAACCGAACTACGGGCGGGCGTTCGCGGCAACGGGCGCGGACGCGCCGTTGTTAGCGACTTTTTTTTTCGGAGCGGGAGCCTGCTGGCGGGATCTTTCTTCCACGTCGGAAAAGTAGGCGGAATACTTGTCCATTTCAAACACGACGTTGGCGTCCTTGTACAGTTTGGCAAGGGTCTCATCCGGCGCGGGGGCTTGCGCCATTTTCGCCATGCGGGTTGCAAGCGGAAGCACGGTGGGAAGCGGCGGGACGCCCGCAACCGCCCGTTTGTTCAAGCGCACGATAATATGGGCGTCGGGGAACTGGTTGCCGAAGGCGGGGCCAGCGGCAATCGACGCGGTATCGCCTTCGCGCATAGCGAAAACCGTTTTTTGCAGTTGGGCCGCGATACCCGACGGAAGCGCGGCGGCGTTGAACTCGAACCCGTTCAAACCGACGACCGACAAGCGCGGCGTTCGGGCAATTACCTCGGGCTTGACGTTTTGCGCCAAAAGGTCTTTTGCCGTACTGGCATCGACCCCGTTGCGGGCGACAACCAGCGTGGTTTGCACCTGCGTAGGCACGCCGAACGCGGCTTTGTTTTCGGCATAGAATCGCTCCACGTCGCCCGGCGCAAGTTTTACGTCCTTGATGCGCAGGTTTTCAAAGGCGAGATTGCTTTTGATGTCTTGGCGCAGTTCACCCATTTTGGCTTCGTCGCGCTTGGCGGCATCGAGCAGGGTCGGTTGGCGGCGCTCGATTTCGGCAATGCGGGCGTCCACTTCTTTTTCGGTGGGCACAACGTTGGCTTTTTTCGCGGCCTGCAAAATGATTTTGCGGAACGCGAGTTTGTTTAAGATGGTCTTCCCGTTTTCGTATTCGAGTTGGTCTTCAAATTCTTTGCGCGTTACTTTGTCGCTGCCAATCGTCATGATGGGCCGCGACGACGAAAACCGCTGGTACAAAAACGCCGACGTTCCGAGACCGATAACCGTGCCGAGGGCAAGAAGAACAATGAGAATATTTTTGATCATAGTGTGCAGAAAACCGGGTGAAAGTTATAAATGCTTGTCTATTATACGACACTTTTCTATTGGCGTTTACGCGCGCGGTTTACAGGGTAACGTATAATTTGCCGATTTCTATACGCGCGTTTTGGGCGCGGCGTTCGCAATGGCACGGGCGATATTTTTCACCCATGTATCCAGCGTCGCATTTTCCTGTATCCATAGTTGGGCCGCTTTTCCCAGCCGTTCGCGCAAAAGGGCGTCGTTTTGCAGGCGCGTTAGGGCGTCCACCCAGCCGTTCACGTCGCCGGGTGCGACCGTTAAGCCGTTTTCGTTGTTGGTAACGACGTCGGTTTGGCCCGTCGTTTGCGTCACGACAACGGGTTTGCCCATCGCCATCGCTTCCAAGAGCGTCGTCACGCCCGCTTGAAAATCGTTCTCGTAGAGCGGCACGGCGACAACCGCCGACGATGCGTACAAATCGCGCAATTCGTTGTATTCGTACCGGCGGGCGGACACGTTGGGCGGCATCGCTATTTTTTCGGTTTCGTTGGTGTGCTTCGACCACGGCGACGCCGCCGCCAGTTTCACGACCGTTTCGGGCGGCAGTTGACCAACGGCTTTGAGAAGGGTGGGATAATCGCGCCATTCCAAACCCGCCGCGCTAATTTGGCACGGATTAGTTTGCGTATTCGGAAAAGGCTTGTAAAACGTATCGTCGGCGTGGAAGGGAATGAGGCGTAGGCGTTTTTCGTCAATGCCCAACTCGTTTTTGGCAGTGTCGTATTGGGTGCGGGCATACACAAAAATCGTATCAAACTCCCTTTGCAGCTTGGTGAACAGCACGCGCTTTTTGCCCGTGGATGGTTTGTGCCCAATCGTGACGCGCCCCCAGCGTTTTTTGCCGCCGGAAACTTTCCAGAGAAGCGCGAGCGGAAGGCCGACGTTTTCGCCGTTCGTAAACAGCACGTCGTAGTTTTTGCGCCGGAGAAAACCGAGGGCGGCAAGGCCCGCATCGCGCCCGCCAAGTCGGGTCAAAAGGCGCACCAAGGGGTGCGTTTCGCGTTCGAGTTCCGCGTAGCCCGCAAGGTCGGCGCGGCTCTCCGGTTCGCCGTTCAAAAAATCGGCGAGGGCATGATAGTCCATGCGTGGATGCGCGTTCTGCGCGACGGCTGAGGCCGTATCGGTTTTCAAAACGCTGGGAATCAGCAAAAGCGTTTTCATAATGGTTTATGGTTTTTTCGGGCCGTCCGCGACGGAGCGCACCAGTTCGACGAGAGCGCGATAGTTGGTGTCGGCATCGAAGCGTTTGCAGGCTTCATTTCGGGCCGCTTTTCCCATGCGCTGTCGCGCGTCGGCGTTTTCCGCGAGCGTTCGCATGGCATTGGCAAGGGCGTCGGCGTCGCGGGGCGGCACGACAAGGCCGGTCACATCGTGGCGCACGGCTTCGGACAATGCGCCGACATCGGTGGTAATCACGGGTAAACCGGACGCGAGTGCTTCCATCACGGCAAGCGGCAAGCAGTCGCCCTGCGTCGGGAACACAAATGCGTCGGCGCGGGCGAACAAATCGAGCAACTGCGGCGAATTGGGCGCGACGTTTTCATGCACAACCACATTTTTCGCGTTCGCTTTTTGCGCCAATTCCGCTACGCCCGGCGTTTTCGTTACGATGTCACACTGCACACGCAGATTGTCGGGACATTGCGCGATGGCTTGTAGGAGCGTTTCGCCGCCTTTGCGCGGAAAGTCCGCGCCGACGAACAAAAAACGCACGGGATCGTTTGCCAATTCTGCCGAACGCGGCGCGAAATTCCACCGCGCCGTGTCGATACCGGGCGGAATAACCGTGACTTTTTCCGGCGGCACACCGTAGTCCGTTACAAGCGAACCTTTCGCCCACTCCGACCACGTCACGAGTTTGCGAGCCGACGCAAACGCGCGCTCATTCATGCCTTTTTTGAACGCTTCCACTTTGCCGCTTGCCGACGGCGCGTGATTGTAAAACGCGCCCAAAGCGTCATACTGCAACGGCGTCGCATCAAGGGAAACCACCGACGGAACGCGCCGCATAAAGCCGGTCGAAAACAGCGACGTGACCTGCGAATGAAAAAACGCGGCATCCACAGCCCCCGCTTTTTGCAGCCCGATTTTTGCGCCCAGCGATGCGCGCACCGACCAGTTCGAGCGCACCAGCGGCAAACTCGCCAGTTTCCACGGGAGCGGCGTGTTGTCGTAAGGCAAATCCAGATACACGGGGCGCACGGTTGCGTCGCCTTCCAGCGCCCGCTTCAAGTTTTGCGCGTGCGTCGTGTGCCCGAGGGCGTGTTCCAGTATGAAGGCGATTTTTAGCATGGGACAGAGGCCCCCCTGCCCCCCAATAAGGGGGGGTTCTGACAGATGCCGCGAATGCCGGAAAACCTTGCGAATACCTGAAAGTTTCTTTCAGAACCCCCCATTATTGGGGGGCAGGGGGGCCTTTCTTCTCTCATTTCGCCCCGCCCTTCGCATCCACACTCTGCTTCATCGTTTGTAAAATACTCCCCAAATTCACGCGGCAGTCGAAAAGCCGCTCGGCGCGCATGCGGGCGGCGTGGCCCATCGCGGTTCGTTTCGCTTGGTTGCACACCAAATCGTCCAAAGCGGTGGCGAGGACGTCGTAGTCGTTTGGGGCAACGAGCAAGCCGGTTTCGCCGGGCGCGACCACATCGGGGATGCCCGCCAAATCGCTCAAAATGACGGGCAAGCCGGACGCCTGCGCTTCTATTCCGACGAGCGAATAACAGTCGGCCCGCGTTGGCAAAACGAACAAATCGCTCGTTCGGTACAAGCCCAAAAGCGTGTCGCTGTTATTGGCGACATTGTGATAAATGACGACGTTTGGCGTCGTTTCCACTGCGTCACGGGTCACGATGTGCAGTTCCCACCGCTCGGCGATTTTGGTTTCCCGCGCCCAGCGCAGCAGTAAGTCGCCGCCCTTGCGAACGAAGTCGCCACCCACAAAAAGCAAACGGCACACACCGTCGTTCGGTTTTTCGTCCACATCTGCGGGCCGGTACAGTGTAGTATCGACACCCGGCGAAACGACCGTCACTTTGGCATCCGGCACGTCGTAGTCGCCAACCAAACTATCCTTTGTCCACTGGCTCCACACGAACAAATGGCGGACGTTTTGGTACAAGTCGAGCGAGGCGCGTTTTTTCCAGCCGCCCAAAAAGCGCGCGCGGCCTTGCGAATAGCCGTACAAATCGCCCATTTGTTCCATTTGTGTCGGCGTCATGTCCATCATCAAAAATGACGGGGCCGATTTCACCAAATCGGGCACGGATTTGGTCGCCCACGACAGCCAAAATAAGGCGTCCCAGTTTTCCGCCGTGTTACCCAGCGCGCTTCGGATTTCGCCTACGCCGCGCAGCGTTCCCTTGATGCTGCCCGGCACGCCCGGAAGCCGCGATACTAAACCGGCGGGCGTTTCGTAGCGCACGGGCACGAACGTCGGCGCGATACTTTCGTCGGCGCGGGCGACGGCTTCTAAATTCAGGGCGAACGTTTTGAGGCCGACCTGCTGATCCAGCACAAACGCGAAACGGTACAAAATTACTTCTCGCTCCCTGTCGTCGCGTCAGGCAAGCCTTTGGGTGCAATAAGCAGCAGCGATTTTTTGTCCAGCGGCATCCGCCACGACCACACGACGCCTTTCCAAAAATAGATGACGCCCGCCATGCTCGACGGTTTTTTGAATTGAAGCAGGTTTCGCACCGGAGGCCACAAAGCGTTGCGGAAAAACTCGTAGGCGGGAATCGGCAAAAAATCCAAATGACCCGCTTTGAGCGGCTTGGCATACGCGGCCCCGATACCGAACCAGTCGCGGCGGGACATCGCCCGGCCCTCGTCGTGCCTGCGGAAGCCCGAATGCAGCACGGAAACGCGCGCGGTTTCGTAAACTTCGTAGCCCGCGTACAGCGCGCGGGCCGTCAAATCAAAATCCTCGCCGCTTTGACCGGGCGAACCCGGCCCGAGCAGTTCGTCGAAACCGCCCATTGCTTCCACATACGAGCGCCGAACCGCCATTCCCGCGCCGATACCCCGCGCCTTGTTTTTGTCCCGAATACGGGTTAGCCGCAGTTCGCCTTTCCGGTGGTACATCGGTATGAAACCGGCATCCTTGTCGTGTGAGGCGGCGTCCACGTTGCAAAACGCGACGGCGACACGGGGATAGTCGGTGAAAATTTGCTGCATAATACCTATCCACTCAGGCGGCACTTCCACGTCGTCGTCGGTAATCACGACGATGTCGCTTTGGGCGGCGCGGATGCCCGTGTTGCGCGAGCGGCCCGTACCGACCGCATCCGGCGTGGCGATATAGCGAACGCGCCCCTTTGCCAAAAACGGCTGGGTCGCGTTTTTCGTTACGTCGTCACGGCTTTGATCGACAACGACAATTTCAAAAGTCGGATAGTCGCTCGCCAAAATCGACGTAAGCGTGGCAACCAGCGACGCCCCTCGGTTGCGCGTACAAACGAGCGCGGTCACAAGCGGCGGCGCGACCTCGCCCGCTGCTGTTTCCCTGCTTTCCGGTTTGTTTTGTACTGCAACGGTCAGTGACATTGTGGAAGAATTCGATCTACGAAACGGGCGGCACGTTTTTCCAAGCGAGGCGCAACAGCGCGCGTGTATCGCCTAATTCCTTGTTCGCTCCCGCCAAATACCGAACGTTCTGCACGACCGACAAGGCGGCGATAGCGGCGTTCTTGCGGCCTGCCCGGCGGGCGGTCTGCGCCGCGCCAAGCAATGCGTTTTGCAAAACGGGCCACAAAAACGGGGCCGTGAGCGCGACAAACGACAGCGCGCGGGTCGGGCGCGAGCGCGTCGTCCAACCCTTCCGAATGAGGTTCCATTCCACATCGCCGCGTTTGGCGCGAATCACATCGAGGCCGCCATAGGCAAACGGCACGTTCAGCCACGATTGCAGCGAGCGCACGGGCCGATGGATCCCCAGCGCGTTGATGTCGAACACGAAGCGGACATTGCCCAGTTTTTCCATACGGTACGCCATTTCGACGTCTTCCTGCCGCGTGAACGTTTCGTCGAAACCGTGGACGGCTTGTAAAACCGCGCGGGGAACGCTCGCATTGCCGGAATAAAAATGGTTCGGCCCCGCCGAAGGCCACTCCCCGGTTGCAAAGCAGTGGTACTGCTTGGCGAGCATCGCGTGCTCCCACGCAATCCACACGTCTTCGTCAGCATCGAGGGCCGGGTCGGGCGACAGCGGCCCGATAACGACCACGTTTTGCCCGCCCGGCGCGGCTTGGTGGTGCGCCAAATGCACGGCCAAAAAATCGGGCGCGGGTTCCACATCGTCGTCGATAAAAACCACGAACTGACCCCGCGCTTCGTCGATTCCGTGGTTGCGGGCGCGGGCCGGGCCGCTGTTTTTTTGGAACAAGGGCCGCACGCAAAACGACGCAGTTTTTGCGTAGCCGGTTAAAAAAGCATCGGTATCGTCGGTCGAACCGTCGGAAATGACCAAGACTTCCCACTGCTCGCGCGGCAGGGTTTGGTTTGCCAAACCGGCGAGCGTGGTTTCCAGCCGTTCGCGCCGGTTAAAGGTCGGAACGACAACGGACACAAGGGGAGCCAAAACGATTCGCCCCTACGCCCCGCCGCCGTGCGCGGAAACCATGTCGGCGAGCGCGGCAATGGTCGTTGCAGATGTCATTTCGTCCATATCCATTTCGATGCCGAAGCGTTCCTCAACAGCCGCAATCACGGCCAAATGCTGCAAGGATGTCCACTCGGCGACCGTATCCATGCCCGCGTTTTCGTTCAAATCGTCGGGGGCCAGTCCCAAGGTTTCGGCCACGGCTGACCGTACCGCTTCGATTAATTCGTTATTTGCCATAGTTAATTGCGTTATTTTCTTCGTTTTTTTCGACAATCGTCAGCCACGCGGGATTATCCGCCAAAAGCGCGCTGTCGGCAAGGTCGGCGATCCAGTATTCGCCGTCGCTTTTCATTGTCGGTTCGTCGCGCGAAAACCCCATACGGGCGTAGAAATCGGCGGCGGGGGTGTTTTTGGCGGTCGGGATGAATAGACCGCGCAAGGTATCGGCCCCCGCCTGCCGCGCCCGTTTCGCAATATAGTTGACGAGCGCCTGTTCGATGCCCCGACTCATAACCCGGCAGCTCAAAAGAAACGAGTCGATTTCCCACATGTTTCCGGTTTTATGAACGACGGCAACGCCCGTCAGGCCGCTGTCGCCGAACCTATCGCGCACGGTCGCGCTGTAAACCGCCCACGAGGCCGGATCATCGACTTTTGCCTGTATTTCGGCCTCGGTCGTGCGGCGCGTGGTCAAATTGAACTGGTTCGTTTTATTGATGAGCTGCGCAATGCGCGGCAAGATAAACGGCGTGGACGGCGACAACTCGACGACGATTTGTAAATCCGCCAAATAATCCGCGACGCCCCCGGTTTCTCCGCCCTCGGTTTCCGCGCCGGTTATTTTTTGCTCCGCTTCGCGCCGCTCGCGCTGCTCCAAATACATTTCGCCGCGCCGACGGTCTTCGTCGGTCAGGGCAATCGTTTCAAAAACGTCCAACGCCTGCAAAGCGGACACGTACAGGGCCGGGTCGCGCGGCAAATCCGGCGTCAAAACGGCGGGCAGTCGCTCGCGCACCAAGCCACGCTCGGCGGGGTTGTCGTCCAAAAACACCAAACTGTCCAGCCCGATATTGAGTTCGCGGGCAATCGATGCGATATTGGTCGCCTTATCGTCCCAGTTAATTCGCACAGCGGCGAAGGCGTCCAAGCGGAGCAGCATTTCGGGGTGGTCACGTAAAACCGGCAAAACGTCGTTTTCGTTGTTTTTGGTACACAAGGCGAGCAAAATGCCGCGTTGCCGAAGGTTATTCAAAGCCGCTTGGAAATCCCGGAAAGCGTTGCCGGGCGCGGCGGTTCCGCCCAGTTTTAGGCTTGCCATGCCGTCCTCGCCGACCACGCCGCCCCACAGAGTGTTGTCCAAATCAAGGACGATGGCTTTGCGCGTCAAGCCTTTGAGCGGCTTCAAAACGCGCACATAATCGCTGGCGATGGCCTGCATGAACTCGTCGGAAAACGGCACGCTCGCCATATACCAATGGCGCGGGGCGCGAACGCGGCTTTTGCCGAACCGCGCTTCCATGCGTTCCTGATCCAGCAAAAACACGCGCGGATAGTCCATTCGGACGGCGTCCGCGATGTCCCGGTTGATGCGCGCGATGCGCTCGCGCTGATTGTCGATGGTTCGGGCGTCCAAAATTCCCAGCGGGGCTTCATCGGGAACGGCAAACGTATGCAAAATCACGAACGCCTGCCCCGCGTGGCGCGACGCCGCCTGCAAACCGCGTAGCAGCGTTTGTACGCCGGAAACGCGCTCCGCCTCTTGTTCGGTTTCCGTTAAAAACGGGTCGTCGCAGGTGCGCGGGAACAGCGTGTGAACGTCGATACACAGCGCGATGACTTCGGGCGCGAAGGCGTAAACCGCGCTGTGCCCATCGAGCAGTTCCTGCGCCCATTGATTGAACTCGCCGACGTGAAGGCGCGGATGCAAACCCATTCCTGCCACGGCAACACGCAGATACCGACCCAAAGGCCCGAGCGTTCCTGTTCCCAAAACGCTTAAGCGCAACTCGGTTTCGCCGGGTAGCGGGTTTGCTTCCCAATTTTCCCACTGCCGTGCGGCGGCGGCGGTGTTCGCAACCGTCGGCGATTCGGCGAGCCATTGGCGCAGGCCGTTTCGCGCTTCGGCGAACGCGCCCCGGCTATCCTGTTCCCGCGCCCGCGCCGTCGCCAGTGCCGCGCTTAAGGGCACGTCGCCGCTACTCGCGCTTTTTAGCATGGCTGCGCTCCTTTAGCTGCGATAACGCGGGCAGCGTGTGTGCATGAATAGTCCATCATCGGTTCCCAAAGGGCAGGGCTTGCTGCAGCGTGGCCGGGTTTCCGGCAACGAGGGTATTGGGCGCGACATCCTGCGTTACGACCGACCCCGCGCTGACGACGCAGCCGCGCCCCAGCGTCACGCCGGGCAAAACGAGCGCCTGCATTCCGATCCATGCCCCGTCTTCCACGACGATAGGCCGAGCCGAAACCGCGAGCGCCATCCGCCGCGAGCCAAATCCCAAAGCGTGGGTTGCCGTATACAAAGTGGCTCCCGGCCCCAATGACACGTTTTCGCCCAGCGTTATTGCGGCGTCCAAGCCCAGCGTGACGTGCGGCGCGATAATGCAGCCTTTGCCCGTCGTCAAGCGCGCGGTTAAGTCGCCCTCGCCGATTAAATGCGTTCGTCCCAAAATCGAGGTGTCCGGGCCGATACCGAAGCCTGCCCGGCGAAACAGCAGCGTTCGCGTGCTGACGAACGCGAAGTCCGGCAAAGCACGGGCGATACGTAGAAAAAAACGGGCGCGCAAAGGCAAACCGGAACCGGGGCGCACTTCGCGCTTGATTTTACCCCACGCGCCAAACGCCGCCGGGTTGTTTTGTGTTGCTTTCCCCGTCATTGCGCCGCTTCGGTTTCGGTTGATGTCGCGCTCGCCTCGGGCAAAAGGCGGGCCGGAATGCCGACAGCCGTGCGACCGGCGGGAACGTCCTTGACGACGACCGCATTCGCGCCAATCTGCGCACCCTCGCCGACAGTAATGCCGCCCAAAATACGCGCGCCCGCGCCCACAAAAACGTTGTCGCCGATGATGGGAAACTGCGCTTCGTTGCGCATACCAACCGTGATACACGCGATTAAGGAAACGTTCGCGCCGAGCGAGCGAGCCATCACGGTCGTGCCGACGGGATGCGGAACATATAGCCCCGGCCCGATGGTCACTGAGGGCGGAACGTCCAGCCCGTGGAGCGTCAAATTCAATCGGCTCAACACGCCCGGCAAAACGGGAATACGGGCGGATTTGGCGGCCTGCGCCAAGCGCAAAAGCAGGGTCGCGCGAACGCCGCTTTGATTGAACCACAACCGGAAATGGTTGCCGAATGAGGGCGGGCCGCCCCAGATTTTTACCCATGCCGCCAAATCCCCAGCCCACAGCGCGCCAAATCCAAGCGTTGGCGCGGCGGCAGCCTTTGCGGCGCTTGCAGAAACTACGGGGTCGGGGGCTGGAGAAATCGTAACCATCACGGCTATTATGCCGTATATTTTGCGGGTTTGACGAGGAAATTTTTGCCCGTATTTTTACGGGCGCAATCTTTGCGCCCATCGCCCGCGCCGCTTATACTAAACGCACCATGAAAATTTACACGGGAACCGGCGACGGCGGGCAAACCGGCTTGTTCGGCGGGCAGCGCGTTTCCAAAAACGATCTGCGCGTCGAAGCCTACGGAACCATCGACGAAACGTCGGCGGTTCTGGGTGTCGCCCACGCGCATTTGAGCGATACGGAACTGCAAGCCGTCGTGCTGGATTTGCAAAACGAACTGTTCACGGTCGGCGCGGATTTGGCGACGCCCTTGCAGCGCGAACAAAAAGCGGGCAAATCCCTCGTGCCGCGCATTACGCACGCTGACGCCGTGCGCCTTGAAAATTTAATTGACAAATACGAAACCGAACTCGCCCCGCTCACGCAGTTCATCGTGCCGGGCGGCGACAAAGGCGCGTCCTTTTTGCACCAAGCCCGCGCCGTTTCGCGTAGGGCGGAACGATGCGTGGTCGCTCTCCATCACGCGGACGGCGATTCGATGAACCACGCCGTTTTGCCGTATTTGAACCGCTTAGCCGATTTGCTGTTCGTCCTCGCCCGAGTCGCCAACCACCGCGCGGGCGTCGGCGATACCTCATGGAGCCGCCCGAAGTAGGAGAGGCCTCTCCCCCCGGCCCCCAAATACACCAAAAGGAAACCAGAAACTATGTCCGAAACAACCGAACCAACTCCCGAAACCCAAACGGTTACGCCCCGGCCCGCCGAAGGTGCGCCCGCGCCGCCGTTTTCGCTCATGACGCAAACGGGCGACAACCCCGTTTCTCTGACCGATTTCGCGGGCAAGCAGGCCGTCGTTTTGTATTTTTACCCCAAAGACGACACGCCCGGCTGCACAACCGAATCCTGCACGTTCCGCGACATGAGCGGGGAGTACGCGGACGCCGGGGCCGCGATACTCGGCGTGTCGCTTGATGATGTCGAATCGCACAAAGCGTTCGCCGACAAGTTCAAATTGCCTTTCCCGCTCCTTGCCGATACGGACGCCAGCGTGTCGTCCGCCTATGGCGTGTACAAGGAGAAAAATTTCTACGGCAAAAAAAGCATGGGCATCGAGCGCACGACGTTCGTTATCGACAAAAACGGCAACATCGCCAAAGTGTTTCCCCGCGTAAAAGTGGACGAACACGGCGACGAAGTGCTCAATTTCTTGAAAAGCATGAACGGCGCGTAGTTTCGACGCCAAAAAGAAAAAGCCGAACCCGTTTGGGTTCGGCTTTTTCTATTGCTCCGTCTTGTGTTCGGTCGAACCGTCGGGCACGGACGGCGAAACGATAAGCCGCTGCACGCGGTAGGCGTTCAAATGGTCAGCGGCAATTAGTTTGCGCCCGTACTGATGCACGCAAAGCAACTGGTTGGCGGCGATGGCACGTTCCAAATCGGCGACCGGAATTTGCAGCAAGGCAGCGGCTTCTTGGAGCGTGTAGTGAAGCCCCACACTATCCGGCAGAGTTGGCGATTGCGCCATACTCAAGGCATCGTTTCCCAAAATATACCGCTTTCTAAAAGGTGCGCCGTCTAAAAACAAAAAAACGGCACTGCCCAATGCAGCGCCGTTCTATAAAATCTTTATCGCTGTCAACCCGTTTTCCGATGAATTGGAAGCGGTATCAACGCGACTATGAATATAGTATACCATTTTTGAGGCCCTTTGTCCAGTACGAAGCGTTTTACGAATTTTGCACTTACGAATATATTATGGCAAGGACGATGCAAAATTACAAATGTTCAATTAAATATCTGCACTGAACCACTCACTTTTTGCAAGTATTGTGTTTCGCAAAAGTATCCTTATTTTAGGCTTGCGTTGTCGCTGCCCCCTCCCGGTTCGCTTAGGCTCACCACCCTCCCCCGCAGACGGGAGAGGGTTCCGGCAAACCAAAAGCTTTCTTGGTTTTTGCACCCGGCTTCATTCGCTTGCTAACCCTCTACCGCTCGCGGGGGAGGGTGGTGAGCCTAAGCGAACCGGGAGGGGGCAGCGACCAGCGACAAGGAAGGGGCTATTAGCAGGAACGGTGCGGCGCGGCAGGGAACCGTAAACGCACGATGAAAAACTTCTTGATGGGCGGCGGGGCGAAAATCGCGAGGATTGAATGGGCGCGGCTCGAAGGCGTTCGGCCCCGTGCGTCCGGCAGCAACGCCCGGCTCGGGCCGCACGGCCTCCACGTGCGCCCCCCGCTCGTGCGGATCACGGACAGCGACGGGGCGCAGGGATGGGGCACGGCCCGCGTTAGTGCCGCGCAAGCGCAAAGCCTTTTGAACCGCCCGCTCGCGGACGCTTTCGATAGTGAAACCGGCGAAATAACGCCGGAGTTTATCGCACTGGAATATCCGCTCTACGAATGGGCGGGCAAACGCGCAAACCTGCCCGTGTATGCGCTGTGGGACGATGAAATCGTCAACGCGCCTCTCCGTGTGCCGTGCTACGATACGAGTTTGTATTTCGACGATCTGCATATCGAAGACGACGATGAAGCCGTCGCCTTTATCGCAAACGAAGCGCGCGACGGTTGGGAGCGTGGGCATCGCAATTTCAAAATCAAGGTCGGGCGCGGGGCGCGGCATATAGAACAAGCGCGCGGGCTGAAACGCGACATCGGTATCATTCGCGCCGTCCGCGAAGTCGCGGGGCCAAACGCCGACCTAATGATCGACGCCAACAACGGCTACAACCTGAATTTGACGAAAACCGTTTTGGACGAAACAAGCGACTGCAAATTGCTGTGGCTGGAAGAAGCGTTCCACGAGGACGCAGTTTTGTACCGCGACCTCAAAGAATGGATGGTATCGCGCGGCATCCAAACTTTGATTTCCGACGGCGAAGGCGACGCTTCCCCACACCTCGTTCGCTGGGCTGTCGAGGATGGTGTGGTCGATATTTTGCAGTACGACGTGTTTTGGCCCGGCTTCACCTTTTGGCTCGCGCTGGGCCGAAAACTTGCCGCGCTTCCCGAAGGTAAAACCGTGTACGCCGCGCCGCACCATTACGGAATGCACTTGGGCAACTACGTCACCGGACATTTGGTCAGGCGCGTTCCCAAAATGCTGCACGTCGAATGGGACGAAGCGCACACGCCCGGCATTGACGGCTCGGACTATCGCGTCGAAAACGGCTTCGTCACGCTCCCGAACACGCCCGGCTTCGGCCTCGATTTGGACGAAACCGTGTGGCAAGCCGCCGTCAAGGAAAACGGTGGATCCGCGCACTGCTCGCAGTGACGGTGGAACGGTGAGTATATAAAGCAAAAAGCCCGCGCTTTTGAAAACGGCGGGCTTTTTGCTGCTGGCTATTTCGCCGCTTGATGCTTAGTGATGCACGGTGCGGGTTGTGGTTACCCGATGGGTGACGGGATTTACGACCCGATTCGTGGTCACGACAGTGTGCGAACGCGGATGCACGACGCGGGTCGTGTGTACTACCGGGCGGCGATGGACGACAGGATGCACTACGACGGTGCGGTGACCGGGGCGCACGACGCGCACCGTGCGGGTATTGCGGACGTAATGGTGGCGAGTATGATGAGGCGGATCGGCCTGCGCGGACGACGCGGCGAAGCCTGCACCGAGGGCGGCAAACAAAGCGGCGGACGCCGCTATAATTCGAGTGTTCATAGTTCCAAACTCCTTTGGGAAGATGTTGGATACAGCGCGACGGGTTGGAAATTAGTTCCGCAACAGCGCGCTCGTTTATTGCAAAGGTGTTTTGGTTTCCCCGACGCGCCACCGAATTAATCCTTGCGCGCTTTGGCGCACGCTGAGTGTCGCCGAAGTTTTCGCCAGCGTTTCCAGTTTCGCGCGGGCTGCATCGTCATCGAGCGATGCCAAAACCGTGAGCGCGGTCAGTTGCGCGGAAACGGCGGGCGCATCGATTTTTTGTCCCGTTTCCACCTCTATGGGTTCGCGCTCTTTTGGCGGCGGGTCGTCCGCATACGACAAAACCGCAAGGGTCAATGTATGACTTTGCGCGGGCGTCATGCTGCGATGGTTTATCAACTGCGACATCGTGCGAAGGGCGAACGACGTGCGGGTAAACGAGGAATCAATCACCGGGCCGCGCTGCAAAAGGCCAATCGCCCAGTTCAAATCGGCGTCCGTAATCGGCTTCTTATTTTGCAGTGCCGTGCCAATTTTCATCAAGCGGGTATGGTCGGCGGGGGCATACAATGCCCCCGTCGAAATAGGGAAGGACGGCACGGGCGTCGGCGCGAACGCGGGCAGCGTTAGTCTGACACGCGGCACAACCGCGCTAAACGCGGCAAACGAAAGGACGACCGCGCCCGTGCCAACGGCAACAAGCAGGAAATGGTGGCGCGAAAACGACGTTTTCATGTCAATTTGACGCGCCGTCGCTTGCAAAAGTTGCCGTTGGAATCTGCCGTTAATCGATGACGTAAAATTTTCCGTCCGACTTAAAGGAAGACAGGCACGAAACGGAGAAAAAAGGCGTGATGTTTCCTGCTACTTTTACCTATCGTCGGCCCGCCCTGCAAGCGGGCAAAACCTTGGCGGTTTCGCTGTGCGCCGCGTCGCTCGTCGGCGCGTTTTTGACCCGGCCCGCCCGCGCGCAAACCATTGTCATTCCCGCCGCCCCGCCTGCCGCCCCGCCCCCTATTGCCGCGCAAACTCCGGTGCAGGGATTTAGCCCGAACGCGCCAGCCGGGCTTGCAGGCGTCACGGTTCCCCTGTTTGCCGTCGATGGGCACGGCGGCCCGGTGGTTACCGTGCGCCTCAACAATCAAAGCGACGCCCTGTTTTTAATCAACACCGGCCCCGGCTCGCTTATAACCTCCAAAACCGCCACCGATTTGGGGCTGAAGCGCAACAAAACGCCGCAGGGCGATACGTTCGTGACGCTCAAAAGCATTCGTATCGGCGAAATTGATTTGGACGGCCCGGTGCTGGTGTCCGAATTGCCCAATATCAAGGTCGGCGGCAAACCGGTTGGCGGCGTGTTGGGATCAAACATCATCAGTCAGTTCGCCGTTTTGCTGGATTTCGACCGCAAGCAGGCCGGGTTCCTTTTGCGCGGCAATATAAATAGCGACGGCCTCAAATTTTTGGGCTTCAACGATTTGCCGACGTCGGTTTTGACCGACAGCAAAGGCGCTCCGCTTTCCGAATCTTCCGAGTCGGAGGACTTTTTCACCCTTGCGCGCTTCAAAGGCGGCAAGGGCGAAAGCGAGGCGTACCCGCTGCTCGTAAACTCGGTGAGTTACCATTCCGTGTTTCCGTATCTTTCGCATAACGCGCTCGGCGACAAAAAACTGGGCGAGAAAAGCCTGCCGACCGAAGCCTACGGCGCGCAGCCCTTCGACGTGTACCCCGCCGATTCCGTACAAATCGGCGATATGGAGGCCATCCGCGACCTTCCCGTCGGAGTCGTCAGTTTATCCGGGCAGGGCATCACGCCGACGTTGGGTATGGATTTACTCAGCCGTTACCGCGTCCTCATTGATTATCCGGCCCGCAAGTTTTACCTTGCCCAGCCCGCAGGACGCACGCGCTTTCCCACGGAAGCCTCGCGGCAAAACGCGATCAAAACGCTGCAAGCCGGAACGTATGCCCTTTCTATGCAGCCGACCCCGACCGGCGAATGGCGCGTCAAAAGTGGCAGCAGTCCGGCAGCACTAACAAGCGCGGGTATCGCGCCCGGCGATACCGTCTTTGCCGTCAACAACCGTCGCCTTTTGGGGTTGGTGTCCGATCAGGTGACGGAAGCCGTGTCCCGCAAAAGCCCGGCAACCCTCACCCTGCGGCGCGGCAATAAAACATGGGATGTGGTTTTGACGCCCAAGAAAATCGCCAAAACGGCGGGGAATTAGCGGGCCGGGGCGACCGCGCTTTGTGCGAAAAGCGCGGTGATGCCCTCGGCGGGAACCGGGCGCGAATGGAGGAAGCCCTGCGATACCTCGCAGCCATTTTCCTTGAGAAACGCGACCTGTTCGCCGGTTTCTACCCCTTCGGCGACGACACTAAGTTTCAGATTGTGGGCCAGTCCGATAATGCCGGACACAATCGCCGCATTGTCGCTGCCCTGCGAAACGTCGTGCAAAAACGAGCGGTCGATTTTGAGTGTATCGAGCGGGAAGCGTTTGAGCTGACTGAGCGACGAGTAGCCGGTTCCGAAATCGTCAAGCGACAGGGCAATGCCCATGTCGCGCAGTTTTTGCAAAACGGCGATGGTTTCCGTTTCGCTGCCGAGCGCGAGGCTTTCCGTGATTTCGAGTTCCAGCCGCTGCGGAGCCAGTCCCGTTTCTTCCAATATTTGGGCTACGCATCCAACCAAATTGGGATGGTGAAATTGCCGAGCCGATAGGTTGACCGCGACCCGCACGGGCGCGAAGCCCGCGTTTTGCCATGCCTTGTTTTGCGCGCAGGCTGTGTGGAGCGCCCACTGTCCAATCGGTATAATGAGACCGTTTTTCTCGGCGAGCGGAATAAACTCGCCGGGCGCAACCAAGCCGCTCCCGGCGCGGTTCCAGCGCAGGAGCGCTTCCACGCCGACCGTCGCCCCGGTTTCCAAATCGATCTGCGGCTGGTAATGCAGTACGAACTCGTTTTTTTGGAGCGCCCCGCGCAGTGCGTTGTCGCAGGCCAGCAACTTTCGCATTTGTGCGTTGGCTTCGGGCGAGTAAAAACCGAACTGCCCGGTTCCCTGTTGTTTGGCTTGGTACATCGCCGCTTCCGCGTCGCGCAGCAGATCGGGCGAAGTGTCTTGGGAAACGGCGTTTGCCAGCGCGATACCGATAGACACCGAGGCGCGGACGCTTTGCCCATCCAAAATTATCGGTTCTTGATCGGCGGCTTCGCATAACCGCTGGGCCAGCGCAATCAAATCGTCCACGGCTTTGACGCGGGTTTGCAACAAAGCGAACTCGTCGCCGCCGATACGGGCCAGCGTGTCGCCGTCGCGCACCGCCTGTCCCAACCGCGCGGCGACTTCCTTGATAAATCGGTCTCCCGTTTGATGCCCGTATAAATCGTTGACGTTTTTGAGGCCGTCCACATCGACCACGAGAACGGCGTTCATAAACTCGGCCTCGTCGGAAAGAGCGCGGTAAGCCAGCGCGACGCGCTCCTCAAACAGCGTTTTGTTGGGAAGCAGGGTCAGCGCGTCGTAGTGGGCCAGATGCACAATAATATCGTCCAGCTTTTCCAATGCCTGCTGCGTGTCCGCCATCAAACCACCCGCCTCGTCGGAAAAATCGGTTGGCAAATTGGGCACGGCATTTTCGGATAAGTAGTGCCGTAAACCCTGCCGCGTGGCGAGAATGGGTTTGAGAAGCTGTGTGAGGGCAAACAGCGTAAGGCCCGTACCAGCGAGCGTTGCAACAAGGGCGACCGCCAGTGCCCGCGTGGTCGCCGAAGTGGACAGGGAGTTGGAAATAATGAAGTGCGCGAGCAGCGTTAGCAGCGGAATGTGCGTTCCCAAAAACGCGACCAGCAGGATTTTGCCGATATAGGAGCGCGGGCCGGTTTTGCGGCGGGCCAAGAAGCCGTACTATCCCAAATTGGGCGTTTTGACCACAGGTACGGCGAACTGCGAGGACGAGGAAGGCATAAACATGGAAAAACGTTTTTCTAAACGATTGCAGCGCCATGAAACCTTTCACCTGTGGCTGCTGCGCCATCGCGGGCATACCTCTTAATACGGTGAATTCTCGACCTTGCTTTACCGCATTTCAACCGATCAGAGAATTTACCTTACAATTCGCACATAATCCCTACAAGAGCAGGGTTAACTGTTTTATGCAGACGCACACCCTGAGCGCGAAGGTACTGATGAGTCGTTTTCAAACGGGAATTGGTACTGCCTCCTACAAAAGGCGGTCGGATCGTTGTCTTAACCAACCGGGCCGCGCGGGTACACTAAAAACAAACCGAAACGGCGCGCCTTTACGTGCGCCTTTTTATCGCCGTTTTTTGAAGGAACTTTCTACCCGTTATGGCTGAACCATCCACCCAAGACCTTTGGGAACCGTTGTCCCGACAACTCCGCGCCGACTCCATCCGCTGCACGACCGCAGCCGGGTCGGGTCACCCGACCTCCGGTATGAGCGCCGCCGATTTGATGTCGGTTCTGCTCGCCACGCATCTCAACTACGATTTCGACAAACCCGATCTACCCAACAACGACCACCTTATTTTCTCCAAAGGCCACGCCTGCCCCGTTTTGTACGCGATGTACAAGGCCGCCGGTGCGATTTCCGACGAGGAACTCCTAACACTCCGCAAGTTCGGCTCCAAACTCGAAGGCCATCCGACACCCGAAATCCCGTATGTGGACGCCGCGACCGGCTCGCTCGGACAGGGTTTGCCGATTGGCGTCGGAATCGGTATCGCCGGGAAGCATTTGGAAAAACTGCCGTACAAAATCTGGGTCGTTTTGGGCGACTCGGAAATGGCGGAAGGTTCCGTTTATGAGGCGTTTGAGCTTGCCGCCAAATACGGGCTGGATAACATCATCGCCATTTTGGACTGCAACCGCTTGGGCCAGCGCGGCCAAACCGCCCTCGGCTGGGATACGGGCCGCTATGAACAGCGGGCCGAAGCGTTCGGGTGGCACGCCATCGTGATCGACGGACACGACTGCAACGCGATTGACGCGGCCTATCAAGAAGCCAAAGATGCGGGTCGCCCGGTTCTGATTGTCGCCAAAACCGACAAAGGCCACGGCGTTTCCTTTACCTCGAACGTCGAAGGCTGGCACGGCAAGGCCATGAAACCCGACGAGGCCGAAAAAGCCTTGAGCGAAATCATGCCGCCCACTCCCGCGATTATCGTCAAGCCCAAAATGCCGCGCGATTTGCCGCCCGCCCCGCTTCCCGCACCCAACGATTACGCCGCGCCCGCCTATGAAAAAGGCTCATCGTATTCCGTTCGCCAAGCCTATGGCGACGCCCTCAAAGCCCTCGGGGCCGCGAACGGCGCAGTCGTTGCCGTCGATGCCGAAGTGTCCAACTCGACGTTCGCGGAAACGTTCAAAAAAGCCTACCCGGAACGCTTCTTTGAAATGTATATCGCCGAGCAGGCGATGGTTTCGGTCGCGCAGGGCTTGGGCGTCCGCAAAAAAATCGCGTTCGCGTCCACGTTCGCCGCGTTCTTCGCCCGTGCCTACGATCAAATTCGCATGGCAGCGGTATCCCGCGCGACCCTTCGTTTGAGCGGTTCGCACGCCGGAATTTCGATTGGCGAAGACGGGCCGTCGCAGATGGCCTTGGAAGATTTGGCGATGCTGCGGGCCGTCAACGGCAGCACAGTTTTGTACCCGTCGGACGCCGTTTCGACCGTTGCGCTCGTCAAGGAAATGAGCGAAATCGAGGGCATTTCGTATCTGCGTTCCACGCGCGAAAAAGTGCCCGTGCTGTACGACGCCAACGAATCGTTCCCCATCGGCGGCTCGAAAACGCTACGGTCAAGCGGCAGCGACAAAGCGACGATTATCGCTGCGGGCATCACGCTCCACGAAGCCAACAAAGCTGCCGAAACCCTCGCGGGCGAAGGCATCGCCGTGCGCGTGATTGACTTGTATAGCGTCAAACCCGTGGATGTGGAAGCCTTGACCAAAGCCGCCGACGAAACCGGGCATTTGGTTGTGGTCGAAGATCACTGGGCGCAGGGCGGTTTGGGCGACGCCGTACTCGCTGCTTTGCCCGGCAAGGCGTTCAAGTTTTCGCACCTCGCCGTGATGGAAATGCCCCGTTCGGGCAAACCGGAAGAGTTGCTTGACCATTACGGCATTTCCGCCAAGCACATTGTGGACGCCGTGAAGGGGTAGCGAGGGAAGAAACGGGAAACGACGGGCGGAAAGTTCGACCGGCCCGATGCAGAAAAGACCGGCGGGTGAATCTGCGGTCTACGAAGAAGCAAAGCCGACCTGCGTCGGCTCAAATACGAAAGCCTCTCGGTTAAACCGGGAGGTTTTCGCGTTTCGGCATCCAGCCCGCGCAGGCGGGCTTTGCCTCTACGTAGACCGCGGATTTACCCGCCGGTCTAAACCCGATGGCGGCTCTTTTGTCTTTCGGCTCGCGTTACGTTTTGCGGAACCCTACGGCAGCGCAGGTGTCACGTCCAAAACACGCTCGCGGCCCGTGCTGTAGGTGACCAAACCCGGTTTCGCCCCGCGCGGCTTGCGAACGTGCCGCTTTTCAATCATATCCACGGCGACTGTTCCGGCGTGCTTAACCGACGTTCCCGAACGGGCCGCAACCGCCTGCGCGGCCCGGCGCAATACGCTGTCCGGCACGCGGGTCGGCTGATTATTCGTGCGCAGCACACCGTGCGCGCCCGGCCCGCCGCGCACGTGAAACCACCAGTCATTGGGCTGCGCGACGCGGGTCGTTAAAAAATCGTTCGCCTCCGCCGTTTCCCCGATTAAAAGTTCGTAGCCATCCAGCGTGTACGCGCGGATTTTGTGCCCGGCCCACGGCTTTTCGTTTTTGTCGCCACTCGCGCTCGTTTGGGTTTCGCCGCTTGTCGCAGTCATGCGCGGTTCGCCGACAATCGCGGCGGTTTCGCTGCGCAAACGCTCTATTTGCGCCAGCGTGATTTCGTCGGTTTCGTCGGCAAGGCTTTGGGCGATACGCTGCAATTCCACTATTTCGGGCCGTAAACCATCGGCCCGGCTTTGTGCGTAGGATTGGGCGTCGCGGGCTTTTTTAGCGCGCGTGAAATATGCCTGCGCGTTTTCCTGCGGGGATTTCTTGGGATCGAGCGCGACCGTGATTTCTTTGCTCTGGCCGGTCGTATCGTACAAATCCGCGATGGTTGCCGACGCTTGGCCTTTTTGCACCAAATGGAGTTGGGCCAGCAAATTGTTTGCGGTTTGCTCGTGCAGTTCAGCGCGGTGGCCTTCGCGGAGCGTCGCTTCCATCGAGGCTGCTTCTTTTTCCCGGTACGCGATTTCGCGGGTCAGGATTTTTCGCAGTTGCGCCGCTTCGCTGTCGCGTTTTTGCCAATCGGCTTGGGTTTGGTAAAACGTGTCGAGGGCCAAACTGATGCCGCCCGGTCGCGCGAACCGCAGCGCGGGCGGAGCCGAATACGGCACGAACGGCCAAACGCCCCGCGTATACACGCCGCGCCCGTTTTCGCTGCTCTGTCCGATATGGTACGGCGCGAACCGCTCCGCTTTTACCTCGTCCATCAGCCCGACAAAAGCGTTGGGTAAAACCGGCGGGGCATAATTCAAGTCCGTCGCCCGATTCTTAATCTCCAACGTGGCGAACGGCGTAATGCCGCTGAAAATGCCGGACAGCCACGTGGCGACCTCGCGGACAGTGCCCGTTCGCGGCGCGTCCACCCAAACCGCGTCGTCGGCCTTGACGGTGAGCGGGTCGCGTTTGTCGCCGTAGCCGGGCGGGTCGGTATAGGGCGTGCCGGGGCGCAAACTGCGCGTGCTGCTCGTCGGAGCCGAGCGGATACTGCCGCGCACCAAACCGCCGCCGCTCATCAAGATCAAATTACTATTGCGGCCCATCAGTTCGGCGATTAACCGGAACCGCTCGCCGTCCACGCCGCGAAAAATCAAGTGCAAAACACGGTCGAAGCGCGGCATTTCCACGCCTTCCAAAAACGTACCGTCCAAATACTTGCGGCAGACCTGACAAAATGCGGGCGGGTTCGTCGGGTTTTCGCGCCGGATTTGCGTCAAATGGACGCGGGCCGATTGCCCATTCGCCGACACGTAGAGCGTGTGCGCCCCGCCCGCGCCAAATAGCGTAATGACGAGTTCGCTGCTCGTCGGCTGATAAATTTTCTGGACGCGCGACGGCAAAACCGTGTGGCGCAACTCGCTTGCGACAGCGGCTAACGCAAAGGCATCAAATGGGATAAAGGCGCGGGTCGGCATACGCCTATTTTATCTCGTTAGTGAGAAGGCCCCCTGCCCCCCAATAAGGGGGGGGTCTGAATAAGCCTGCCGAGACTGTGAACCGCGCGGGAAAACAGAAACGGTAATTTCAGAACCCCCCATTATTGGGGGGCAGGGGGGCCTCTAATCTATCCCTGCCCGGCTTCGTCCATCACCAAAATGACGCCCAGTATTTCTCGGGTTTGGCTGAGGAGCGGCGTACAGATCACTTTACACGCCATCGCGCGCCCCCGGCGGTTCGTGACGCGCAATGTGCGCTCTTCGTGCGTGGCCCCGCCGGTTAGGCACGCACGAACGGACGCGCGTATCTCTTCCACGGGAAAGCCGATGTCCAGCCCGAAAAAGTACCGGCCCCGCACCTCGTCCAGCCGCAGCCCCCACAAATCTTCCGACCGGGAGTTCCAAATCTGCACGGTCATTTCGCGGTCGAGAACGACGATGCCCCCGTTCATGCTGCCCAAAATCGAGGACAAAAAGGTGTTGACGTGGTTGAGTTCACTGCTCCGGTTTTGCATTTCCTCGTTGAGGGTTTCCAGTTCCTCGTTCGTGGATTGCAATTCCTCGTTCATCGTTTCCAACTCTTCGTTGGTCGATTGGAGTTCTTCGTTGGTCGTTTCCAGTTCCTCGACCGTGGATTGGAGTTCCTCATTGGTCGTTTCTAATTCCTCGTTCGTGGACTGCAATTCTTCGTAGGCGGTTTCCAGTTCCCTGTTGGATTCTTCCAACTGCTGCTGCAATTTTTTGTAGCGCGTCATGTCCGTAAACGCGATACTGACGCCCAAAACGCTGCCGTTCGGCTCCACTAAGGGCAAAATATGCACGTCCAGATACGCGGTATCCGTCGAGGTCGGGCCAGTCCACAAAACGTCCTTGATGTCGATGGCCCGCCGCTCGGAAAGCGCCTGCTCGATGGGCGAGCGCAGTTCCAAGGGACGGTACGAAATTTCCGAATCTTGAAACATTCGGCCCACGTCGCGCGTACCCAAACGGAACTTTTGCCGGGCGCGTTCGTTGACGAGCGCCAGTTTTCCTTCCAAATCCACCACGATTTGCGGGACGGCCCCGGTATCAAAGGCTTGTTCGCGCAGCCGCGCCATAACACTCGCGGTCGTGGATTGCCCCGTGCCGGTCTGCCCCGCGCCGCTTCCTGTCGCGGTGGCGAGCAAGCGGTCGCGCATATAAGCCATGTTAGTGTTGCGCGTGATTTTGGTAAAAATGCGCCGCTTTAGCTCCAGCGGCGTGAATAAATCCGAATGGGCGAACAGCATTTCGGCCTTGCCCAAAAACATGAAGCCGTCGTCGTTGAGCGCGAAATTGAGCCGCGTCAACACTTCGGCCTGCGTTTCCGCGTTGAAATACATGAGCGTATTACGGCACACCAAAATGTCCACGCGGGAAATTGGGGCGTCTTTGAGCAAATCGTGCCGCCCGAAAATCACGGCCCGGCGCAAATCCTTGTGAAACAAATACTGCCCGCCGATTTGCTCGAAATACTTCGTTAAAAAGCGGGCCGGAACCCCGCTCACTTCGCGGGGCGAATAGAGCGCCTGCCGCGCCGTGGCGAGGGCATCGTCGTCCACATCGGTGGCGTAAATTTTGACGCGCTCGCGGAAGGCATCCGGGCCGAGGGCTTCGGCAAGAACAATCGCCAGCGTGTACGCTTCGGCCCCGGTCGCGCAGCCCGCGCTCCAAATGCGAAGCGGGTCGCCCGATTGTCGGGCGCTCAAAAGGCGCGGCAAAACGGTTTCCGTTAGATAATCCCACATCATCGGGTCACGGAAAAAGCCCGTTACGTTGATCAGGATGCTATTGAAAAGCTGAGAAAACTCGTCGGGATGCACTTCCAAATAGTCGATGTAGTCGGCAAACGACGGAACCTGAATTTCCTGCAGCCGCCGTTCCACGCGCCGTTTGAGGGACGAGCGTTTATAGCCGGTGAAATCGAAACTGCGGGCGTTTTTTAGATATTGGAGCAGATTTTCAAATGCCTCGCTGGTGCTGGCGTCGTCCTCCATCTCCGCGTCCGTCACTTCCGCGTCCGCGATTTCGTCCGTGACGGTTTCGTCTGCGACCGGGTCGATGGAATCTTTTTCGCCGTCTTTCGGAGTATCAAGCGCGTTTTTGTTTACGGTGTTTTGGCTTTCGTTCATGCGGAATGGCTTCCTGTGACTGCGGTGTCGGCGGGCGTAATCGCGTCGCCGGGCTGCGTGCTTTCGGTCGCGTGCGCGTGCCCCGTCCGCAAAACGTGACTAATGGTTTGCGCCCGCTCGTCACTTTCGCGGGCCTGTTCGGCAAACCGGGCTTCGGCCAAATGATGGCCCCGCAGTTTTGCCCGCTCATGCAGTCTTCGCGCCAAACTCGCCGATTCTTCGAGGGCGCGCAATGCCGTCCACAGCGCGGCCTCGAGGGCGTCCGATTGGGCGGCAAGCAGCGAATCGGCGGAATAGGCGTGCCCGGTGCGGCAGCGGAACCGGATCAGCGTTTCGTTGTTGACTTCCCACAAAACGCCCGCGCATTCGGGACAGGCGTACACGGACGGCGTCGCGCCCGGCGGCGTTTCCCGGTTGAGCGAGGCCGGAACCATTAGGGCGGCCCCGACCTCTTGCTGCAGCGCGGCGGCTTCGACGGTCTGCGGTGACGGTGAAGCGGTATCGAAAGCGGCGTCATCCACAAAAAGCATCTCCTCGGTATCGTCGGAACCGTTGGAAGGAATAGCGCTTGACGGCTGGGGTTGCGCAGCGACCGGAGCGGCGACAAGCTGGGCCAAAAGCGCGCCCATATCGCGGATAGGCACGGAATAATCGATGGCGACGTTCATTTGGGCGGACAGCGGCATACCGGAAAAAAGTGCGTCGTCGGGGTTTTGTATCACGCTGGTTCCCCCGTGCCGCTTGACGACCGACAAACCCGCCGTGCCGTCGTCGAGCATCCCGGATAAAACCACGCCGATGACGCGCGCCCCGCCCATTTTGGCCGCGCTGCGAAACAGCGGATCAATGGCGGGCCGATGCCCGTTTTCGCTTGGCCCGCGCGTCAAGCGGACGCGCCCGTTTTCGAGTACCAAATGCTTGTCGGCGGGCGCGACATAAATCACGCCGCTCTCGATGGGTTCGTCGCCCTCGGGGGCGCGCGCGGGCAAATTTCCGTGGCGCGTTAAAATCGCGGGCAAAACCGACGCGCCGTGCCGGGGAATATGCAGCACAACGAAAACCGACGCGGGCAAATCTTCGGGCAGGTTTTTTACCAGCGCGATCAAGGCTTCCACCCCGCCCGCCGACGCGCCGATGACGATAAGGTCGCGGGGCACAAGCGTGGGGACTGCACCGTTTTCGTAAATTGAAGGGGAAACGGTTTCCACGGGCGACACTGTCGCCGAGGTTGCGTTTTCGTGTGAAGCCGTCGGTTCCGGTGAGGGCATCGAGGTCATGGGTACATTATACAACAATGCACCGACGAAGCGTGGAGACAATGCCCAAACAACGCTCGAAGTGGCCGCGTCAAAGGCGGTCTCGTTTAATTCCTACACGGAGCGCCACGGGTTTACCGATGTTCCTCGTATTAAAAGGGAACGAACTAAACAGGCTGGCCTCTTAGAAAGCAGTAGGCGGTGCAGGCGCGCGCGCGGTTCCGCGCGGCTCCAACCGGTTTTATGAACAAAAAAGACCCTGCGGCTCTTTCGCCCGCCCTTTTGCACGAAGCGAAACCCCGCGCCAAACGGGTGAATGCACCGGCTTCCGCCGCGACCGCCCACGCGCCTCCCGAACTCTTTGACGCTGACTTTGAAGCAAGCGTTGCTGCTGTCGCCGACGCCTTTGGCAAAGGCGATACGAACCCGCCCGCCGCCCCTGCCGCGACCGCGCTCTTATTTCTGCGTCAGGCCCGGCAGGATTTGGAAAACCGGAACCGGGCGCTGCGCCGTTTGAGCGCGCATCTGGAACAGCAGCTGCAAAATCTGGATGCCGAGCAGACCCGCTACGAGGCGCGCTTCAACACGACCCCCGATGCCTACGTGCTGACCGACACCTATGGCACGATCCGCGAAGCGAACCGCGCGGCCTCGCTCCTGCTGCACATTTCCACAACGCATCTTGTGGGAAAACCGCTGGTCAATCTTATCGCGCTGCCGGATCGGCCCTCGCTCCGCCGCAGTTTGCTCACCCTGCGCCACGATATACAAAGCACCAAGCCCGGCATGGATGAGGTCGTGGAGTTCGTCCGTCTCATTCCGCGCAACAAACCGCCCCTCGAAGTCATGCTGCGTATCGCCCCCCATTTCGATCCGCAAACCGGAACGGTGGAGCATCTGCAATGGCTGATCCGCGATATTTCAAAGCGTGTTCGGGCCGAAACCGAGCGGTATCGCCTGCTCATCGACGCCGTGGAAGATTATGCGATTTTCCTTTTGGACGAAACCGGGCGCATCACGTCGTGGAACCGGGGCGCGGAAAAAACGTTCGGCTGGAATGCAGACGATGCGCTGAACCAGCCGTTTGAATTTTTATTTCCGCCCGACTGCGAAATAAACGCCCAAAGCGAACTCCAACAAGCGCGGCAAAATGGTCGCTACACGGAATCGGGCTGGATGGTCGGGCAAAACGGGACGCGCTTTTGGACGGAGGGCGTTCTTATCGCGCTTCCCGCCGGTGGAACCGGCGAAAACAAGCGGGCGGGTTTCGCCAAAATTCTGCGCGATATGACCAGTGCGCGGCGCGAAGCCGAAGAATTGCGCGCCCGCGAAGCGCGGCTTTCGCTTGCTTTGCAGGCCGCCCGGGCTTCGCACTGGGAGTTGAACCTTTTAACCGGGGCGAAAAACTGGTCGGAAGAATACGACGCGATGGCGGGCATCGACCGCGCTCTGACGCCACCGTCGATGGAAACGTGGATAGACTCGATCTATCCCGACGACCGCGCCCAAGCCCAAGAGCGTCTTAACGAGGCGATTGCAAGCAACACGCCGGTGACCAGTGAGTTTCGCGTCGTGCCCGACATAAACCGTCCGCCGCGCTGGATTTTATCGCTTGGTTTGCCGATTTCCGACGCGCAGGGCCGCGTCGTGCGCGTGACCGGCATTGCTTTTGACAACACGGAGCGCAAAGAAACCGAGGCCGCCCTCGAAGCCCGCGTGCAAGAGCGAACGCGCGACTTGGCCCAAGCCAATGCGAAAATTATCGAAGAAACCACCGCCCGGCAAGCGCTGATGCAGAAAATCGTGACCGCGCAGGAAGACGAGCGCCGGTACTTGTCGCGCGAACTGCACGACACGATGGGCCAGCATTTGACCGCGTTTTCGCTCAATCTGCGCTTTTTGGAAGACACGATTACGCCCGACGCGGCGGGCAAAGCACATTTGGCTCGAATCAAAGAAATCGCTGACGAACTGTCGCACGATTTGCACCGCATGGCGATTGATTTGCGCCCAACCGCCCTCGACGATTTAGGGCTTGCCAACGCGCTGCAAAGCTACGTGGAAAACTGGAAAGATCGCGTCGGAATCGACGCGACCTTCGGGGCGGCGGGCTTTTCGCTCAAACGGAAACGAAGCGAGATTCCGCCCTTCATCGAAACGACGCTGTACCGCATCGCGCAGGAATCGTTGAACAACGTCGCCCGGCACAGCGGCGCAACCCGGGCCGACGTGATGCTAACGCGCACGAGCGACCACTTGGTTTTGGTTATCGAGGACAATGGGCACGGTTTTGATCCCGAACCACTGCTCAATACTTCCGAGCTGCCTGCGGAATCGCAAGCGGAGCCGGTGGCTTCGCCCGCGCCGGACGAGTTGCCGAGCCGCCAGCCCAGCGGCAAATTGGGACTGCGCGGCATGGCGGAGCGCGCGAAAACCGTGGGCGGCACGTTCACGATTGAATCCGAACCCGGCGGCAGCGGAACCAGCGTTTTCGTGCGCGTGCCGCTGTAAGGCTTCCAAAAAGAGAAGCGACCGGCGGGTTTTGACCAGCGGGTAAATCCGCAGACCCAACCGAAAAGCCGAAAACGACCGGCGGGTAAATCCGCGGTCTACGAAGAAGCAAAGCCGACCTGCGTCGGCTCCATAAATGAAAGCCTCC
>CAXTBP010000013.1:0-50213 GCA_964241985.1 uncultured Armatimonadaceae bacterium
GTGCTGGTAATCCCCGCCAAACAAAGCGGCCTCAGCGGTTACGTGCTGGACACCGACGAGGCATCGCGCTACAAAGGGCTGGAAGCGTTCGCCGATGCCGCAGGGGCACGTCCGCTTTCCATTTCGCCGGAGGGCGACGCGACGCTCGCCTACACCTCCCTTCTGGGCGATGCGTTGACGATGCGCTACCGCCCCACCGGTCTGCGCGCGGAAGGAACGATCAACCAAAGGCCCATCGATTGGGCCAACTGGGCAAGCGGCGGAGTGTATGAAAGCCCGTATCTGACGATAAAAAACGGCCTGATGACGGTCAGTGACGGGGCGGAAAGCTACACGGTGCGCTGCGACGGCGACACGCCGGTCTGGCAACAATCTCCTCACAAGCCGCGCAAATGAAAAGCGTAGAAAGACACGGAACCTCATGTTAACTCCCTCGAACGTAGAGCAATTTTTGCGGGATGGTTTCTTTATTGATAGAGGCGCGTTTACGCCTGCAGAATGTGATGTTTTGCGCCATTCCGCACGGCAGGTGCAGGAAAAAACACGAAACACGCTGCCGAGCGGAACGCGATTTTGGTTCGGCGGCGCGGATAATCGGGCTTCCATTCCCGAAGATTTACGCCCACTTGCAACATGGGGCGTTAACGAGATTACCCGTCCCGAACTGTTTGACCCTGCTCTGGTCAACGTATTCGCGCACCCAAACGTCCATCAAGCGATGCACGCGCTTTTGGGGCCGGAGCCACGGGCGTGGGGAATCAAGCTTTTGTGGACGCCGAAAGTGGTAGGGTATGATCTCGAATGGCATCGGGATCTGGAGTCCGCTTTGTACGATGTGGTTCATCGCAAACCGGCGGCTCAAGATCACGTCCAGTTCAACTCGGCACTAAACTTCGATGACTGCTTCCTCGTTGTTCCCGGCTCGCACCGCCGCCCCTTGACGGAAAGGGAATGGGAAGCCGTTCGCTACAATCCCACGGCCTCGCTGTCCGGTGAAGTTACCACAGCCCTTCAGCCCGGCGATATTTTGTATATGGACGCCCACACCCTGCATCGGGGCCGCTCCAGTACACAGGGCGACCGCCTCACCCTCCACTACTCGGCGCAGGCCCAGTGGGTTCCGCTCAAAGCATGGGGAACCCCGGAGCACTTTGCATGGATTACCTCAGGTTCCTTTCGGGAAAGCCTTCTCCCTTACGCACGCCCCTTGTATGAGCGGCTTCAAACTGCGGCGCGATCCGAAGATGCGGCAGAGCATATCAGAAAGGCAGCAGATGTCGAAATGGCTTAACGCTATATATGCAGAAATTGCGGGGTTTTATTTGGTTAACGACGTTTTATCGTTGTCGTAGTTATCGACACACTGCAACCCCATAACCATTCACGGGTCTACTCAAGTAGGTTAAAATGAAGATATGGGCTTAGTGCGATTCTTTTACTTGGCGCTGGCGTCGTTTTATGTCCCCTTGATCGCCCACGAGTTTGGGCATTTGCTTGGCGGCTTGCTGCAAGGCTGGCATTTCCGACGCTTTGCCATCTGGCCGATTGCTCTTGACCGGGTGCGCGCCCCAAACACCAAACGCTGGCACTTGGCCCTATCGCGCTTGCGTCAAGCCGGGCAATGCAATTTGGATCCGCCTGCTTACGGCGCAACGATGTTTCGCCGCTACTTCTGGTACGTGGCCGCTGGCCCGCTTTTCGGTACGCTCGTAACGCTTGCGCTGGTCGTAGCCGCTTTTGTTCCCGCGACCGCTCCGGTTCGCGGCTTCCTGATAGCCGCTTCGGTGTGGGGCGTGTACCTGAACGGGATGGCGCTGCTGCCCGTTTTTGGGGAAAGCGATGGGCGCTCGCTTGCCCGGCTGAAGAGCGAGGCGCAGGGACGGCAGTTTGCGGCGTTGATGTACGCTTCGGTACGGCAGCGGCATGAGGGCAGCGACTTATATCTCTCACCTCAAGTATTGCGCGACATGGAAGTGGGCCATCCGTCCGATGCGGTTCATCTGGGAACGCTGAACATGGCCTATTACTATCATCTGCACCAATGCGACACGGGGGCGGCGCGCAACGTCTTGACGAAAATGCAGGTAAGCGCGGCACTTCAGGGTGAAAAAGCCACGGCAAACGCCGCTTTGGAACACGTCTACTTCACCGCCCGGTTCGATCCGACCACGGCCAATTTGGGCGCGTGTTCGGCTTTAATCGATCAAGCACAATCCAGCAATGCGCCCGGCTGGCAGGCTCCACAGGCGCGAGCGCGCACCGAGGCGGCCTTCTTGATTGCGTCGGGGAACAAGGAGGCCGCCCGCGTACGGCTCACCCCTTTGGTTACCGAGGAACTACGAGCGCAGGCACGACACTTCAAGCACCTTTACGGGCAGGTGGTCGCCCGAGACATTATCGAAATGTTCGAAGGCTTGCTCAAGATAAACTCGCGTTGACCTAAGAACAAAAAAACGGCGAACTCCCTTTACAATTCGGTCACAAGAATAACAATCACCGGTTCTGCTGCCTCGCTAAATGGATCCGCCCTAATGCCCACGGTTAAGTCCACTTACTTCTATTCAGGCGTGGGAATGCCGTGTATCATGTAGCATTTACCATTGCGCCCGATCCCAATGATCGACTACAGTTCAAAATATCAATATGTCGGTTCGTCCAGCGGTCAAAGTTCGCCATCTAACAAATCCATCGAAATAAACATTTACAGGATATTTTTTCGTGACATAAAATACCGGAAACTATTTTCCGGTATTTTATGTCATATAAAGCAAGAAGGAACGCTGAACGTCCATGACTCTCGTCGAACGACCGGCAAAAGCGCCGATAACCCCACTCAAAAACGACCATGCCCCAGTTTGGACGTTTTTGACCAATCATTCGCACGTGCTTATCTGCCTCGCCGATGAGCCGACCATGCGCCTGCGCGATGTCGCGGGCCTCGTGGGCATTACCGAGCGGGCCGTGCAGCGTATCGTGACCGAGTTGGAAGAAGCCGGAGTGGTGACGCGCATCAAGGACGGGCGGCGCAACTGCTACGAGATCCACCCGGATCATGCGCTGCGTCATCCCATCGAAAGCCACCGCACGGTGCGCGATTTATTGGGGCTGCTGGAAAAATGAGGCCGCGCCCGTTTACGGTTTTGATGCTATTAATGCCACTTAGTTTGTTGTTAACCGCCGCGTGCCGCGCAAGCGAACCCGCAGGAGTGGCACAGGACGTTTTGACGCTCGAAGAGGTACTGCGGCAAGCCGAGGCCAATCACCCCAAACTGCGCGGCAGCGCGTTTGAGCAACAGGCGGCGACCGCGAAGCGTGTGTCCAAACAGGGCGCGTTCGACCCGGTTCCGTTCGCCGGTTCCGATTTTTTGCGCTACAACTCGACGGCAACGCGCGGCAAGCCCTTGTCCACGACCATGAGCGATGTGGGAATGGAACTGCCGTTTCGGAACGGTCTCAAACTCACGATGGGTACGCGCCTTAATTTAGGGGTTCCTAAATCGCCGGAGTCGTCCACGGGCGACACGGGCGAATGGAACGTGAGCCTGAAAGCGCCGCTCGCGCGCGGTTCGGGAATCAACGACAAAAACGCGCAGGAGCAGCAGGCGCTTTTGGGCGAGCCGATTGCCGCGCAAAACTTTGCCCTTACCCGTCTCGACGTGTTGCGGCAAGCCGCGCTCGCCTACTGGGACTGGGTGGCGGCGGGGCAAAAGGCACGGGTTGGCCGCGATCTGCTCACCTTGTCCGAAACGCGGGCGGCTCAAATTCGGCGGCGGTTCGAGGCCGGAGACCTGCCGGAAGTGGACGCAATCGAAGCGAGCGGCGAAGTTTTACGGCGGCGCGGCGCGCTCGTCAAAGCCGAGCGCGACCAGCAAAAAGCGGGCTTCAAACTCGCGTTGTATTTGTGGAACGACGGGATGGCGCAAGGGGCGAACGGGGTTCTTTTGCCCGCGCCGGAGCGAACCCCGCCCGCGTTCCCGCCCGTCGCGCCGCTCGCCCCAAACGACGTGCAGCAGGGCCGCGACACCGCTATGGCACAAAACCCGCAGATTCGAGCCACGCGCTTGCAGCAGCAAGTTTTGGGAATTGACGAGCGACTGGCGGAAAACGACCGGAAACCCACAATCGATCTGGTACTAAATCCGGGTTTGGACACGGGCGCAAAATCCATCGGCGATACGCTCAAAGCCGGAATTGTCTTCAGCCTGCCCTTGTACCGACGGGAAGCGACCGGGCGGCGTGACGAGGCCCGTTTCAAGCGCGAAAAACTGCGGCAAGAGGAACGGCTTTTGGTCGGACAGGTGCAAACCGAGGTAGACGATGCGGCAAGCGCGGTCGGTTTATCTATTTTGCGCTATCAAGCCGCCGTGGAAGAAGTCGCCCTTGCCGCGCGCTTGGAGCAGGCCGAGCGCAAAAAGTTCGACTTGGGGGACGGCACGATTTTTTTGGTCAATCAGCGCGAGCGGGCCACGGCGGAAGCGCGGCAGCGGCTGATTGAGGTGCAGGCCGAATACCAGCAGGCCCTGTCCGCGTTTCGGGCCGCAACCCTGCAACTGTAAACCCTTTTTACTTGGAGAAAGCCTTTTTATTATGGCATCGGAATTTTCAGCACAGCACGAGCACGCCTCCCCTTTGGTACGGCTCGCCGATCTGATTCATGTCGAGCGACACGACGTTTCGGTTCTTGCGGTTTACACGGTTGTCGCCGGGCTGCTCGCCCTTATGGTTCCGCTGACCGCGCAGGCGCTGGTCAACACGATTGCCGCGAACGTTTTGGCGCAGCCGCTTGTCGTATTGACCCTTCTCGTTCTTGGCTCGATGGTACTGGTCAGCCTTTTGCAGGCGGCGAAAATGCAGCTCGTGGAAACCGTGCAGCAGCGCGTTTTCGCGCGCACCTCGCTTCAAATGGCGCACCGGCTGCTCGCCGTCCGCGAATCGGCGTTGCGCGGCGAATACGCGCCCGAACTCGTCAACCGCTTTTTCGACGTGCTTACCGTTCAGAAAGCCCTGTCAAAACTCTTATTCGACGGGTTCGCCGCCCTTTTGCAAGCCGTGGTGGGCTTGATTTTGCTTGCAGCCTACAACCCGCTTTTGCTGGGCTTTGACTTATTGTTGCTCGTGGTTCTCGTTCTCATCGTCGGGCTTTTGGGCTGGAACGGTTTGCGAACCAGTATCAAGGAATCCATCGAAAAATACCATGTCGCCGACTGGCTGGAAGAAATCGCGCGCTGCCACGCGGGCTTCAAACTGCACGGGGCAACGGACTATTTGGTGGCACGGGCGGACAATCTCGTCGTGCGCTATTTGCACGCACGCAACGCCCATTTTCGAGTTTTGCTTCGGCAGTCCGTGGGCTATTACCTATTTCAGGCCGTGGCAAGCGCGGGGATTTTGGCAATCGGCGGCTATTTGGTCATCAATCGGCAGCTCACGCTGGGGCAGCTCGTCGCCGCGCAGATCGTGGTGGTGTCGCTTCTGGCCGCGCTGGAAAAACTCATCCGGCAAGGCGAACAGGTTTTCGATCTGCTCACGGGCCTTGATAAAATCGGGCATGTGCTGGATTTGGAAACCGAGCGCACGACGGGCAACGCGCTAGTGGGGACGGCGGGCGAAGCGGCGGGCGCGGGCGCAAACGTCGTTATCCGCGATCTACGCTTTTCGTATGCGCCCGGCACGGAAATCTTGTCCGGCGTGAATTTAACGATTGCGCCCGGCGAGCGCGTGGGTTTGGTCGGCTCGTCGGGGGCAGGAAAAACCACGCTCACCGCGCTTTTATGCGGGCTGGAAGAACCGTCGCACGGCACGGTTTCCATTGACGGGGCGGATGTGCGCGAATGGGAATTGACGCACTTGCGCCGCCATGTGTCGCGCGTCGGCAACAACGAGGTGGAAATTTTCGACGGCACGGTCACGGAAAATATCGCCGTGGGCCGCGACATGGTGAACCCGGAGCGGATTCACCGCGCTCTTGAACTGTCCCACTTGTCGGACGCGCTCGCCCGAATGCCGCACGGCACGCAAACGCGGCTGGTATCCGGCGGACAAAACGTGTCGCGCGGGCAGGCACAGCGCGTTTTGATTGCCCGCGCGATTGCCGGGGAGCCGCGCCTGCTGATTTTGGACGAAGCCTTCAACGCCGTGGACGAGAAAACCGGCATCGACATTCGGGAAGCCGTTTTCGCGCCCGAAAACCCGTGGACGATTTTCGCGGTCACGCACAGCCCGGAAACCATCGTGCGATGTTCGCGTATCGTGGTTTTGGACGCGGGAAAAATTGTGGAAGAAGGCGCGCCGATGGAATTAGCGCAGCAGAAACACAGCGCATTTTGCCGCTTGTTTCCCTCACTTGGCGACAGTTTACGGGGCCGGGCGGAGCGCGACGCCCACTTTGCGAGGCAACCCGCGGCGGAGCGCGAAACCGCCCGCCGCCGCATGATAACGGCGATTGGATAACAAAGCCATTCGGAATCCGCATGACCTAACAAAGCGATGAACACAACTATGAATGCAGTCAGAATCGATCCGAAAAGCCACGAAAAAACCGCCATTCCGCTCAAACACGCGCGCTCGCTTGCGCTCGTGCGAGCGAAGAAAAGCGGGCCGCGTATCGCGTTTACCCTGCTCGTTTTGCTCGCCCTTATCACCGCCTGCTTGGTCTTTGTGCCGATCCAGCAAACCGTAAGCGGCTACGGACAAATTATCGTGTATTCGGCGATGGATCGCCCGCAAAACATCGAGGCCCTGATTCCGGGGCGGCTTGCCGAGTGGCGCGTGCAGGAAGGGGCAACGGTCAAAAAAGGCGATTTGATTGCCCGTTTGGAAGATATTGACAGTAAGTTTTTGGACACCAAACAGGTCGGGCGGTTAGGTCAGCAGCGCGACGCTTTGGCGCGGCAGCGGCAGCGTTCCACGCAGCGTATCAAACAGATGGAGCAGCAGCGCGTTCGTCTCAATGCTTCCCGTGATGCCGCCCTGTCCGCCGCCGCGCAGCGCATCGCTCAAGCGCAGGAGCGGGAGCGGGCGACGCGGCAGGCGCTTATCGCCACGCAAAAAGGGGCCGATATTGCCCGCGATGTCGCCCGCGTTTCGGCGGGAGAGCGTGTTTCGCAAGCCGAGGAGCGCATTTTGCAGGCCGAGCAGGCCGTGAAATTTGCGCGGCAAAACGCCCAAACCGCGCGGCTGCAGCGCGAACGGTTGGCGGAACTGTTCAAAGAGGGTTTGCGGTCACGGCGCGATGACGAGTTGTCCGAAAACGAGTTAGTGCGAACCCGCACCGAAGTCGAGCGCGCCGAGGCGGCTCTGAAAATCACCAAACGCGACCGGATTTTGGGCGGATTGGATCAAAACCGCACGGATATTGAAATCGAGCGCGCCCAAACCGAGGTTGAGCGCGCCGAGGCAAATTTGGAAATCGCACGCCGCGATGTCGCCAATGCCGTGTTCGACCGCTCGCGTATCGAGGCCGATACGGCAGGCGCGATCAACGCCTTGTCGGCGACGGTTGAGGCCGCGCAGGAATCGCTCGCCAAAACAGATTCCGACATACAAAAACTCGCGGTCGATGTGGAAAATGTGGTTCAGCGGCGCGCGCAGCAGGCCGTGAAAGCTCCGCGCGACGGGCGGGTTGTGCGGCTTTTGCGCGTGGGCGCGGGGGAAACCGTCAAGGCGGGCGACGTGCTGGCCGTCCTCGCGCCGACGACTGAGGACATCGCCGTGGAGCTGATGATAAACGACAACGACATTCCGCTTGTCAGCGAAGGTCGGCAGGTACGTTTGCAGTTTGCCGGGTGGCCCGCGCTTCAGTTTGCCGGGTGGCCCTCGGCGGCGGTGGGAACCTTCGCGGGAAAAGTTGCCGTGATCGATGCCGTGGACGATGGAACCGCTCGATACCGTATCATCGTGCGCCCCGACAAAGAGGCGATTGGGAGGAAGCGCGACGAGCCGTGGCCCGCGCTGTCCCGTTTGCGTCCTGGAGCGGAATCCACCGGCTGGGTGCTGCTCGATACCGTGCCGCTGGGCTACGAGTTGTGGCGACGGTGGAACGCTTTCCCTCCAACCGTCAAGCGCGCGCCCGTCGGGGACAAGGAAAGAGACGAAACGAAACCACTCAAAGAAAAAGACGGTGAAAAGGATAAACCCTATATTGCCGTAAAACCCAAAAAATAACGCTGTTAAGATAGATGGACTAAGCCAGCAAGTGCTCACGTAAACTACTTCAGGTGTAGCGGCACGTACTTAGTTAACGTGAGTTCGGGTTAAGCAACGATGACGGTGGGGTCGAGGTTGAGATTAAGCGACGGCTTTTTGGGTTGGTGGCAGTAGGCAATGAGCGAGGCGGCAAGGTTCCATAGCAAGCCTGTAGACGCTCGGTGACGGGTGTGTTCTATCTGTGAAATGTTTTTGAGTTGGTCTATAACGGACTCGATAACGGACTCGATAACGGCGCGCTTCCGCAAAAGCACGGTGCCCTGCGGCGGCAGTTCGCGGGGCTTCATGTTTTTACGAAGCTTGGTGATCAACTCCACACCGTGAGTTAGAAGACTTTGGGTCAAGGCTTTACTGATATAGCCTATGTCACCGAACACCTTGCCGAATTGGTTTTGAAGCAGCGCCGGAACCGGCTGCCTGCCATGAACGTTGCCCGGGGTTAGGGTGAAGCTAAGCAACTCGCCCGTATCGCTGACAACGCTGACAACAAGGTGCAGTTTGAAACCAAAGAACCAACCCATGCTGGTTTTGCCGCGCTTGGCAAGGCCTTTGAAGACCTTGTGCCGTTTGATGCGGTGGTTGTCGCACACGGAAAGCGGCGTGGAGTCGATGAACGAAACGCCGTTGCACGTGCCGAACAGCGAGTGCAGGTAAGCGAACAAAGAGACAAGCGACGCGGGAATGAACTCGATGAAG
The DNA here is from genome assembly GCA_964241985.1 of uncultured Armatimonadaceae bacterium. Taxonomy (GTDB): domain Bacteria; phylum Armatimonadota; class Armatimonadia; order Armatimonadales; family Armatimonadaceae; genus CAXTBP01. The sequence goes on from CAXTBP010000013.1 coordinate 8,902, forward strand.
CGGTGGTAGGAAACCAGACCGGGGAACTCGGCTTTGAGATGCGGGCATATGTAGCCCATGTAAAAAGTTTTGAAGTTTCGGAAGCCGCTTTGGTGGAAAGCGATCATGATCGTCAGCACTTCGCTGGTGCAAAGCGAGCGGGCACGGTTCCTTACGGGCTTGGCGACACGCAGTTGCCGCGCTTTTTGCGCCCGTTCAAACGGCTGGCAGAAATCGTCAACATGGCAAAAAAGCGACAGCAAGTTCGGTAAACTAAACACGGGTAACTGCTCCGATAACTGAGGATTTGACACTTTCAGTTTACCGAAGCCGTTGCCTTAACCCGAACTCACGTTAGTTAATCCGGGATATACTCGGCGTTAAAGCAGAACTAGAGTCGGCTTGGCAGGAAAACGTGAATGCGGCGTCTGCACCCGTAAGTTATGTCCAAAAGGCTCTCTGATCATAGCTCTCGAAAAGCAGGACTACGGTCGAAGCAGGACTGTTTGTGAGGGAGCGTAGGACGACTTGTACACGCAGAGCGTCGCTACTTCTGCAGGAAGCGTACTGGTCTGCACAAGCAATATTAACGAAAAAGCAGCGCCATGTAGCAGACTTTGGCGGAGCAATACACTCCCAATGGCTTAAGCAGTCACATTTTTCCATAGAACAGCCTCGGTGAGTTGCTGTCTATAAAATCTGATATTCAGATCATCAATAAATGTGAATAGCAATGACTTATTAATTATATTGTGACCGCCTTTCCGACATTACTTTAACCTGTTGGCGGGCTGTTTACGAAACACGAAGGTTCCCCAAACGATAGTTCGCTTCTGTTATACCCACTCTTTCACCGTTTTTTGCGGTGGCTGAGGTGCTGTCGGAAATTCAATCTTGGTATTCCATACGCTTTTTTGCAAAACGTCTACGGCCACGCTGCGTCACCAGTGAATTGCGTCACCTTTAGTGCTTTTCTGCGAGTTCATTTATCTATTCCCACTGCAGTGCTTCGGCGGGAATAGGGGTGAGGGTCAAAGTGGTAGGGTACACAAGCCGAAATACCGAGCAAACGATAGCCGTGACGGCAGGCGCGGCGACGCAGGACAGTGGAAGCGACAGCGAAACCACTGGGTTTAGGTGCGACGGTTATCTGAAACTGATAGAAGTTCAAAGCATACAGAGAATTGATTTGTTAACCGAAACTATTGCACGCTGTCCAGCGCGATGACGCCGCACACCTTTCACGACGCCGTGCTGCAGCGCGGCGCGATTCTGACTCCCGTGTCGCGGGCCGAACCATCCAATCAGCCATCCCAAAAAATTAGCCGATTTGCAGTGGCGGTTTTAAACAACTTCGTTCGGGGACTCCGTGGTATCCCGCATCGCCAGTGCGACTGCCTGCTCGAGCGACAATGCACGGCCTTCCTGCCACGCGGCGTCAAAGGCGATGTCGTCGCCAAGCGCGGCGCGGGCGGCGCGAACCTGTGCGTTTTGCCACTCTAGCTCGTGGATGGGTAAAGGCTGTCCCGCCGCTTCAAGCAGTCGATCCAACGCGCCCCAAAGCCGGGCCGCATCCGGAGGCGCGCCGTTAACGGCCAGCAGACCGCCCAATCCATTAAGGAGTTCGGGAATATTATACCGCTCTTGTTCTACAGAAAGACTTAGGCCTTCGCGCCACGTTGTGCCCGCACTGCGAAAATCGTTCACGGCAAAATCCAAGTATCCCATGAAGCCAAGCGGTACAGAAAGCGCGGGATGGCCGACCAGCACGCGGAGAATTTGTGTACTCTCCTCAAGCAGCGGACGCGCCGAAACGAAATCGCCTTGATAGTAGTTCGTGGCTCCAAGATTGCAAAGCGCGGCGGCAATAAGGTACTGATTCCCCATCTCGCGCTGCATCGCCAAAGCCGTTTCGTACCGTTGCCGCGCCGAAACATAGTCCTTCTGATACATCGCTAAAATGCCCAAATTATTGATCGTCAGTGCAGTACGGGAACGGTTGCCCAGTTCCTGCCAAAGCGCTAAAGCCGCCTCGTAGTATTGCCGAGCGGCGGTAAATTCGTGCAAAATAGTTTCTGTGTTACCCAAATTATGCAGACGCTCGGCGCGCAATCGTATATCCGCATTTCCAGCGTATTCCATCGCCGAGGACAATCGCTCCTGTATTTCTCTCGTGGAGATGCGTCCCATCAATTCGTACAGCGCGAGCGCTATCCGCAGATTCTTCTCGGCGTGTTCGGGCGCATTGCCGCCCCAATCCAGCCCGGCGCGCATATTGTCAACCTCCGCTTCCAAACGACACAACGCTGTCTTTGTGTGGGGAACTGTTGGACTGAAGCCACATTTTTCCGCGAACTCGGAAAAGTAGTCGAGGTGCTTGTTTCGGAAACTTGCCCCATCACCGGTTTCCAACAGTCGGTCGCGCGCATACTGCCGGATGGTTTCAAGCATTCGGTAGCGGGTTGTCCCGATCTTCGCTTGCTCCTCCGCCAAAATTAGCGATTTATCCACGAGGCTCGTCAGTAAGTCCAAAACTTCCCATTTCTCAACGGGTTCAAAGCCACAAACGGACTCCGCCGCCTCCAATGTCCAGCCGCCTACAAACACCGACAGCCGCGCAAGCAGGTTTTTTTCAGGAATACTGAGGAGGTCATAGCTCCAATCCACCAAAGCGCGCAGCGTTTGATGCCGAGCCAGTACACTTTTGTCGTTCCCGGTTAAGATGCGGAAGCGACTGTCCAACTTGTCGTTGATTTGCCCCACAGTAAGCGACCTAACCCGCGTGGCCGCTAGTTCAAGGGCAAGCGGAATGCCGTCTAAGCGGTGACAGATCTGTGCCAGTGCGGGCGCATTGATATTGGTTACGGTGAAATCGGTCTTAACCAACTGTGCGCGATCCACAAATAGGCGCACGGCCTCAAATTGGAATAGGTTTTCTGCCGTCGCATTTTTGATCTGGGTCGCACATGGCAGGGTCAGTGCCGGTACGCGGTACGTTGTTTCACCTGCGATGCCAAGCGATTCCCGGCTCGTCGCCAGCACGACCACATTCGGGCACGCTCGTAGAATTACCGCTGCCAATTCGGCACACGCATTGAGGAGGTGCTCGCAGTTATCCAGAACGAGAAACACGTTTTTGGTTTTGAGCTGCTGGGTCAGTGTTTGGATTATCGTTTGTCCCACTGCTTCCTTGACACCCACCGACTGCGCCACGGTTCGGGCCACCATATTAGGCTCCGACAGCGGAGCGAGTTCCACCAGCCACACGCCGTCGTGAAAAGCGCCCAAGTGGTCAGCAGCTATTCTCAGTGCCAACCGGGTTTTACCCGATCCTCCCACACCCGTTAAGGTCAGCAGCCGTGTTCTCACAAGCAGAGCGTTCACATCGGCAATTTGCTTTTCCCGACCGACGAAACTGGTGAGCTGCTGGGGCAGATTGTTGGGTAGGTATACGAACGGGTCAGGGTTGCCCAATGAGGCGGTATGCGCCGAGGGCAATGAATCAGGTGCGGCAATCGTTGCCGAAACGGATAACTCAGCCAAATCTTCGCGGTTTTGTAAGTTTTTCCAATGTTCCTGCGTTTGAGCCGACGGTTCGCCCAATCGTTTTTCCAGCAATAGGCGGCGGAAGTGGTAATAAACTTGCTGCGCTTCGGCACGATTACCTAATTGGCAGAGCGTGGAAAGCTGCAGGCGCAAAAGCGATTCGCGCAAAGGTGAACAAGCGCGCAGTGACTCCAAAAGAATGAGGGCGGCATCAGGGGCAAGCAACGCGGTTTGTTGTTCACCCAGTGTTAAGTAGGTTTCTTCGAGCACACGCCGCTCAGATATCACCCATTCGAGCGCGCAGTCAGGCATCAGTGAACCGGTGTAGCACTTAAGATTGCCTGCCCGAAATGCCAAAACGTCTACCTCACTTTCCGCAACCTGAAGCGCTATGGTTTGCTTTGAAGGGTTGCTCAAGCAGGAAGCGGTGGCGCCGAGGGCGCGGCGGATATCGGTGAGCGCGCGGCGCAGATTTTCTCTACCTTGTTCGGGCGCGCTATCGGGCCATAATGTTCCCGCCAGCCAGTCGCGCTCAACAGGGCGATTGGCATGGAGCGCGAGAAGACCTAGCAGCCACAAGCCCGACTTTCCTCGTGGAATCAGCAACACGCCCGCGACGGTAACTTCCAACTTGCCCAGCAGACAAATGCGTATCACAGTATTCCAATTTCTCTTGGTAAGAATAAAATCCTGCCCACTGTCCATGATGTCGTCCATGATGGGTCTACGGTGTCGTCCATGGCAGCAAGATACGCTAATTTCGCAACGACTTTCAGCTCATATCACGATGATTGAACTACACCAATCTCATACAAATGTCAGCTGCAGTGTCAGTTCGGTCGCTACGGTGGTTACGACGGTAGTGACCTTGTGTAGAAAGGAACTTCATGAAACTCTCTTTTTGTGTTGCCGCCGTGTTGAGTGTGGCATCTGCATTCGGCTTCCACGCGCTCGGCGGCGAACCCGGCGCCGCCCAAAACGGCAAGCCAATCCCGTCATCCGTTTTGACCGACCCACCCAAACCGGTCATCCCACAGGACGGAAGAATCACAATAGATCCCAAGGTTATTCAGCTTCATGACCCCATCAAGAATCCGAAATCGCTGGACGAGTTTTTCGCGGCCCTGCCAAACTGGAATTCGACCGGAAATTCGAGTACGGGCAAGCCGAACCCAAAAAAAAACGACAGCGATAAGACTTTATACAAGCAGCCCTTCGGAAAGGGAACCGTAGCCAACCGCAGTTATGACATTATCAAGGAACGCAAATCGATTGCCACGACACCCGGCGATATCGTATCTTTCGATCCGTCCGCGAGTGTGTTCTACCCCGGCGCGGTTTTGCAGGAAACCGGAATGCGGGAAGGTTTGGGTTCGCTCAAACTGGTTCCCGGTCTGGAGAACAAACGTGCTCCGATCAAAATCGTGTTGAGCACCGGCGGGCAAACCACCGTGGCCGACCCGGATTACGGCAATGTCGCCACCGTCGTGGGAGAGCTGCGCTCCGGCTTGAATAACAAGCCGATGGCGACCCTCGCCCACTTATACTACAGCACGGCCTCCGACTCCACCTCAAGCGCGCTTCATCTTGGAATTAGCGCGAAGTATTTGACGGCAAGCGCCAAAGCGGTGCTGGATACCAAACATTCGCTTAATCAGGAAAGCATCAACGGTGTGCTCGTGGTCAGGGCGTACACGATCTCCGCGCAACCGCTCGCGCCGGGATGGCGCGGCTTTTTAGGGGATAAGTTCACGCTTGACGATGCCAAAGCGTTGGGAAGTTCGGGGGCTATATCCAGAGGCAACCAACCGTGCTACGTGGACAGCGTGACCTACGGCACGATTGTTGTTTTTAATATGACGCGCACCTTGACCGAGGCGGAGATCAAGGCCAAGATGGAGGCGAAGTTAAGTGTCGGTGTCGCAAGTGGCTCCGAGGAGGCCAGCGCCGAAATCATGAAGCAAAGTAAAGACACCACGGTTAGCTTTACCACTATCGGGGGCGGTTACGGGAACGTGAGCAACGCGATTAAAACCATCGGCGCGGAAGAGTTTAAAAAGACAATGGATGCGCTGACGAGTAACGCCCCGGCGTCCACGGAACTGGCCCCGATCTCCTACACCATTCGGGCATTGAAAGACCGCAGCCTTGCCGCCGTGCAAAGCACTACGGACTACACGATCACCACCGCCGCCCCGAACCCGATAGGCGAAAAACTCAAACTCCACGTCTCGTTCAAGATCACAGACGCCGATGACGGCTACAATTTTCTTGTTCCTGATAACACCGTTGAGTGCTGGTCAACCGTTCGTATAAACGATACGAAGGTAGGAGGACTTGAGCGAAGCAAAGCCGCAGACGAGGAAAAGAATCAAACGCTTGACCTCGCGGAGATTCCTTACGAGGTTTATTACGGTAAGGACGGCAAGGACGGCAGTAACTCCGTGAAGTTCAATATCGACGTTATCGACAGAGATAAGGTACTTGGCGATGATGACAATCTTGGCTCCTTCAACTTCACCTTAGATCCCACCAAGCAAGTGGAAAAGGGAACGTATTTCATGAAGGGCGGCTGTGCGGAATTACGCATCGTTTTTGTCCGGGAAGGCTACTTGTAAGCCGCACAAACGGTGTTTTGTCTGCCGACCGCTTTTGCCGGGCGGTCGGCAGACAGTACCGGGAAATAAAAATCATGAGAATAAGAACGTTCGTGGTGTCATTTTTGTTTGCTGCGATTGGTATGCTCCTGTCGGCGGGGGCGTCGGAGCAGACGAACATGAATCCTGACTTGCGTATCCTGAAACAGGATCCAAAAGCTGCCCCGACGACGCTCTACAAGCTCAAAATGTCGTTTGATATTTTGGACGCGGACGATGAACAAAGCGACAACACGGTGGAATGCTACGCAGTTGTCCGTGTGGAAGGAAATAACATCGCCGGGGCGACGGACGGCGAGGTTCCTGCGGGGCTGTCCCGAAGAACCTCCGTGCCGCTCATGAAAAATCAAACGCTTTCGCTAAACGAAGTTACCGTGCCCGTGTCGGAGAACAGTCAAAGCGTCAAACTTGAAGTGACGCTTTACGACAAAGATTCTGGGGGTAAGAATGACGTACTGGGCCAATGGACAACAAACGCGGACATCAAGAATGGGTTAGAGGTCGTGCTGAATGGTGATAAAGCGAAGCTGCGTTTTACGCTTGCCTCGAAAAACGCCAGTCAATTTGCCAAGAACACCGTGAAACTGTCGTTTGTAATCATGGACAGTAGCGATGGTTTTGCGGATAACACGGTAGAGTGCTGGGCAAAAGTCAGTGTGGATGGTCAAAGCGTTGGCGGCTTGGAGCGCAGCAAGGCAAAGTCGAAAAGCAAGGGGGGAACCCTCGATCTCGACCCAATCGTTTTTTTAAGCGATGACGTGAAACTGACTATCGCTTTGTTTGATAAGGATGCTGGCTCCACAGACGATTTGCTTGGAAGCTGGACAACCACGCTTCAAGCCATCAAGGCAACGAAGACAAGAACACTGATGCTAAGTGGTAAGCAAGCTCGTGCCACTATTACGCTTGAATAGCAACAACCAAGGCGGGACGTTAGCAGGGAAATCGAGCTAACATTCCGCCTCCTCAGGAATCCGTATACGCACTATCCCAAACGAAAAAAGAAAGTTTTCCTAATCAAGCCTGAAGGAAAAACGTGGTTCCACTCGGCTGATTGGTAGGGAAACGGGAATGCGGTAGTCTGCACCTTCAAGTAAAGTCCACAAGCTTCTCTGGTCATAGACCTCGAAAAGCTGGACTATGACCAAGGCAGAACTGTTTACCGCAAAGCGTAGGGCAACTTATACGCGCAGAGCGTCGCTATTTTTCAGCGGCCCGATTGCAGCGACCTGATCTGCACGACCACTCTCAACAAAAAACCGCGCCATTTGGCAGAATACTGCAGGATCAGACCCTACCATTTCATTAAGCAAGTCGCATTTTTTCATAGAACAGCCCCGGTGAGTCGCTGTCTACAAAATCGTACCATCTGACCGTTAACAGATGTAATTAATCGTGATTTATTAATTGGATTGTAACTGACCCGCCGACCTAATTTTAACCTGTTGGCTGGCTGTTTACGAAACACGAAGGTTCCCCAAACGATAGTTCACTTCTGTTGTACCCACTTTTCGTTCGATTTTTGCGGTGGGTGAGGTGCTGTCGTGAATGTATGAGGCGGATACTAAAGCGCTTTGTGAAGTACAACTTCTATTCAAGTCCAATCCAACCACGGGATTGACAGAGGCAGTCATCAGCCTCGCGAACACTACGAAACTTCATCCACGTTTTCCTGCTAAGAAACTTCTCTTGTTGCAGATGATGGTTCAACAAACGCCCGGTATAGGCATTTATGTCTTATATGTCTCAACCTAAAGCGCGTCATGAACGTGCCAGTCGAATCTGGGGTCGGCATCAAAAGCATCGAATAACTACCAGTGGCTTGCCTACTTAACGACAGTCGTATATGAAAGAAAAAACAAAGAGCGCTGACAAGTTGCAGTCTTTTGTCAATCACATTTGTAAGACTAAGTTCACATCACGCTTTTGGCAGCAGACCAGAAAAACGATTTATGGATGGTTGCTCAGTCCTTGACGCATTGCGGCACAGCACGCTGCCGAAACATCAAAGTCCCAATCCCGTGTTGGGTCAGTCGCATGATTGAACCACATCATAGCGCGAACCCGTGGGTAGCGTGTCACGGTTTCGTGAAAGGCATCTCGAATCCACACGGCTTTATCGCCTCCCTGACCGGTCGAGGCGAACTCGGCAATCCACAAGGGCTTCTTAGTGAGCGCGGTCGCACGCCGATATGGGTCGTCATAAAGCTCTCGGAACGTCGTCCAGTGATGCCACTGATCGGGGGGTCGGTTATAACCGTCAATGCCGACTACGTCGACAAAACTATCGCCGGGCCAAAAAATATTCCACGGCTCTTTACCAAGTCGGATGCCATTAGTGAGCTTTGTTGAAGTGCCCGGAACCGCGACGCTATCACGGTTATAACAAAGCATAAATTGAACGTTCGAGGCTCCCGTCCGCCGGAAGCGTTCAACCACATGACGCCAAGCCGGTATGAAATCCGGCAACTTATTCCCGTTGCCGTAGGCTCCCCACGGATACCAGAAGCCGTTGAATTCGGAAAGCGTCCGCAGAACGACTGGATGTTTGTACCGCTTGATATCAGACGCCCAGCGGTCTATCTGACTATCGAAATCGCCTGCCGTGATTCGGTTTAAGCGGTATCGTGGGTCTGCTACCCCTTCCAAGGATCCTTCACGGAATTCCAAAGTCAAGTATAGAAGATACCCTTCTGCCGCAGCATGGCTGGCGGATTTCTTGGGAAAAGGATCGTTAATTTTGCAATAAAGAGGAAATATGTCTGTTTTACGACCTATTTTTCTTTCCGCCGTGGACAGAAGCGCAAAACTGCTGTCCTTCATATGGAGTCCAAATAGAAATGGGGGAGCGACTACCCGACCAACTAAGAAGGTGGATTCGAGTATCGGCCCTGCCATAAACGCCATGAATAGCATCGTAAGTCCCGCGAGGAAAGGAATATATTTCAACATAAGGAACCCACCGAACCTGTAGGATTTCCCGTTCCTGCGTATCCGTTGGGGCGTGTCCCCCACCCGCCATCTATGGCGCATGTCATTAAGCCCCAAATACGCACTGACGTCATTAGAAACGTAAGAACAACCACGAACACGGGGAGAAGAGCAATGTCTCGCGGGCTTCGCCGAAAATGAGGTATATGCCGCACACCAATACTGACACACGCGCCGATAACTGCCAGTCCCACCTGAACCCTCAGGTCATCCAGCGGGGTGCCCGTCGTAATCATGACCTGAGCGACGCCCGTACTCAAACGCCAAACGATGTTGGCAAAAACGGCGATGAGGAAGAAGGGGGTCACAATATCGGCGGTAAAGTGCAAGCAAAGCAGCGGCGCGCGCCGGGCCATCCACCCCCACATACGAAGGGTGTTGTACTGGCTGCCTCGACTCCAGCGATATTGCTGGCGCACAAACGTGCGGAGGTCGGTGGGCGCGTCGGTCAGTACGCGGCTGGTACGCTGATATACCGTGCGCCATCCCTGGCGCAGGGCCAGATTAGTGAGTGAACGGTCATCGCTGACCTCGATATGCACCCCCAAAAACCGCTCGGTCATGAATTCTGGCACGATCTCACGGAGTAGGGCGGTTCGGAAAGCAATAGTGCGCCCCGGCAAGCACCCGACGTGACCGAAAACGCTTTGCGCGGGCATGGCAAAGGTTGAGCGGATGTCTTCCATCCAGTCAGCGAATCGTGTCAGCCAGCAGCGTCCCGGATTTAGAATACGCTGATGGGATGTCACGCCACCAACGCGCTTATCGGCTTGAAAGGGTTTCAAAAGTTCGCTCAGGGTGTCCGCCTCCCACAGCGTATCCGAATCCACTAGAACGCATATGTCGCCCGTCGCGGATTGCAGGCCTGTTCGCAGGGCGTTTCGTTTGCCTGCTTGTTCCACCCACACGTAGGTCACGTTTGGCACGAAATCCGCGCAAACGGCTTCTAATTTTTCATTGCGTCGCCCGTTGATTACGACAATGACCTGAGCCGGTTGTTGGGCGACGATGCGCGTGAGCACCTTACGAAACAATGCTTCGGGTTCGTCCACAACGGGAATAATCACGCTTGCCGTAAGCGTCGGCGCATCGATGGGTACGTGAAAGGGCCGATAGAAAAGGGCAGGCATCGCTTTGCTGAACCAAATGAGCCAGACCCAGATAAAAAATAAAACGAACAGATGGGGCTGCCCGTACCGAGACCAATCAAGCGCTTGTAGGGTGAAGGTAAACAAGGGGACACCTTTCAATCACGAACAATGCTTAGCAGTTTTCTAAACTCGAACTCGTGTCGCTATGGAAACTAAAAATCGCAACTGAGGCAAACGTAACGAGTAGCACCGATGCTTCCTCAGTAAGGCCGCCTTTTATTTCGGCCCGCTTTTACCGCTCTCTTTAGCCCCTTCTTGCGGTACAGTATTAGTGTTGTTGGTATTCGATTTGATCGCCTTGGCTTCTTTGAACTCCTCCACTTGCATTCCTATGATCCACACCGTGCCAACTTTGTCGCCAAAGCTAATGGAGGGGAACTGGTTTTGCCCCTCTTCCTCGGACACTTTAGAGGCCGTAAACGTGTAATCGTAGTCGCGCCATTCGGGTTCAACGCGGATCTCTTCGCGCAAACCGATGCCGTGAAAATCGCCACCTCTGACGATGGCCGATAGTTTCACGCGACGGGCGGGACTTGCTTTTGCCCGGAAGTGCAGGTGCCATTTTTGACCGTTCTGCATTTTCATGCCGCCTTGAATGACTTGTACGTCCGAAGCCGTCGCGGTTGGCCTGACAACGGTCACCTTGAACGCCTTATCCTCGATGAACGTGTGTGCTTCGGCCGGATCTTTGGCTCGAAACTGCCACCACGAATCTTCCTGCGTAGGCGGCATTGTTTGCCAAAGGGATTGTTGATCGAAATTAGCGTCGGCTTCGATACCAACGGCCCTGGCTGCGAGTGGGGTACCCGGGCCTTTCGTAATTCCCACAGCTCGAACAACCGCATTGGGTCGAATATCGGAAAGAGTAACCTTTTGGCTGGCATCCGACATTATACGGTAAGAGGTGGCCGAAGAAAGCATAATCGTTTTGCTCACGGGCGGGTGCAGATCGATGGTCGCGCCGTCAGCGGTTGTCACCTGCGTCACGGACAGAGCAATGCGCCGTTCCTTGGTCATGGCAGCAAGCACTTTACCGACAACCACTAATTCGCCTTTTCTCGGTGCGAGAGGATCCATGACCTCAATTTGCGCTTTCGCAGTACCGGAACAAACCACAAGCCCAACCAGCGAAGCGGCGACCACAAAAGTTGAAAAAACCGCAGCAAGTGACGAAATAGTTCGACTAACAGGGCGCGAACGTAAGCGTCGATGCATAGCTACTGCCTCCAAATTCAAAAGTCGAGTTGTTTACCATTATATATTTCGCGCCTATTCTTTGCGTTTCCTGCTTATTCTTTTGATGCAACGAGTTTAGAATTTGATCTATATACATAGGTTACGGATAGAGTTTAGCGATGACTGAGCCATGACTTAATGGGCTACAGACATTCGTCCTACAACCCAAAGCAAAGTTTCCTTAATGAACTGGTTTAAGCCGAAAGCATTCACGGGTCTACTCTACTTGAGAATTGTGCCAGTGCATCATTTTGTCTGTAAAATTGCGCTACTTTGTGAGGTAGAGCCTGGGAATTTACAGACGATTTGGGACACTGTCAGAATTGTTCTTGAAATGTTCTCGAATTGGTAGATCACGATTTCAACGATGGATCAATCCCATAGAACCTTAGAATAAAAAAGGCGATACAGAGGGTGAATGGAACAATAAAAACTGTAACCGCATACCTTCTCCAATACAAAGTAGCAACTGTAACTATGGAAGCGTCAAAGTGTTCAGTAGAGAGCTATGTGTATTGCCTCTGTGTGCAGCAAATCTTTATCACTGACACTCGGATAGTTGTATTCGAGCAGAAGAACTTTGCTCGAAAATCACCAACCGTTCATGTGTTGTTAGTGAAAAATGTCACCGTTATCTGGCGAAACGTTTGCATATCCCGCATTGTGTGCGAGTTCCATTATATATTCGCGGTAAGGCGTACCAACTGGAGGCGCGCCAAGCTTAGCACCGTCAGATTCCCATGGCCGTTTGATCCAGAGGAGTGCGTCAATAGGATAGGTCGTCCGCGTCGTCGGGCGCGCGCCTAATGCACGGCCCGGCGGATTGCACCACGCGCGGCCAAAAGCAGGGCCGTTGCCCGCGCGGGAAGTGTCAATTACAGCAGTCTTGCCCCCCAACAGATTCGAAAGAACACTTGCATAGTCTAAAGATGCCTGTTGCGTTTGGAAATTTGAAACATTTATGGAAATCCCCCTCGCATGACTAACTCCACAGCGAATCAAGAGAGGAGCAATTACTTTTGCACGAAGCCAAGCTGGGTGTCCTGCATCAAGGTAGATGTAACGCTCTGTGTGGCGGGAAAGTCTCTCTAACGAATTGTTTAACAGTTCTGCGCGCTCGTGTTGCTCATATGCTGAAAGTCGCGGCATATCCGGTACAGCGTCAGGTTCAACGATTAAAATAGCCTTACCGCTACCAAGGGCGTTGTCTATGCGTTTAATCCAACGTTGGTATGCTACGCCATCTCGTGCCCCTCCAGCTGAGAGCTTACCATGTACGTCTCTGTGACATATATTATATAACACAAACACAGGGATTTGCTGGACACGACGTGCCGCAACAGCATAAGCTGATGCCACGTCTGCATCATCTGCTCTGCCCCGTAACCACACAGCAGTCGGGTTTTCGGCTACTTGCCTCATAACCTCGGCATCGTTCGGAAGCTCTAGACGGTTTTCTTCCCACCAGTGTATGGGGAAGGTATCTAAATCTACGTATAACCTTAGGATTGCAAGAGGAGAACGCCGAGTAAGAGCTGAGGTGCGGGTATCTACGCCTTCCAGCGGAGATCTCTTTAACGAAAACCCTGCCAATGATAGGGATAAAAGCAACACAATCATCTCCCAAATCTTTAGTTTGCTCAACATGGTTCAACCTTCTGATTATTACCCTTGCGAAGACTGGCAGTAAGACGCCACTGTAATCGGAAGACACACGATATCTGTACTAAAAAAAAGAGCAGCCATAGTGCGTTAAGAACTGTCCCACTATCTTTTATTTTGTGCAAATATGTGTATACGAGTGTACTACCACCTATGCAGAAGACAATGGTCTGAGGCCACAAAGACCAAACTGGCACAGACCTTGTTTTTTTGGGGGTGACGGCAAACTGAATTCGACGCTTCATCACCGCCGCACATAGCGCTTCCAAATAAATTGGGAAAGTTGCCAACTCCAAGGCGCGCGCCGAGAAAGCAAAAGAAAAGCGGACACTGCAACTATAAAGTCCAGCCCATGCAACTAGTAACCAAGGAACCAGATGCCATAGAAGCGCGGGCGTCGCAATTGCGCTAAATGGTGAATAACCAGTTATGAGAAAGAAAACTAGGACGGTAAGAAACAACGCATCCCGAATACCACACAAATAATGACTGAAAGCGAGCAGATACTGAAAACGCTGAGCGCGAGTAAGACCAGACTTTCCGAATATCAGATCGCTCAGACCGTGTCTACGAAGCAGCTCGAGAGTTCCCGTCGCCCACCTCCGTTGTTGAGCAAAATATGCCGGAAAATCCATGGGGCCAAGGCCGCGTGCCAAATGCTTAGCTACGTAAAGCCCGCGCCAGCGTGGGTGCATAAGGATCGAGGCTGCCGTGTCTTCAGTAACTGATTCTTGTGGAAACCCACCGATCTCATCCAGTGCGGCTGCCCGCACTGCAACGTTTGTTCCACAGATGAAAGCGGCATTTAAATGACTGCGAGCCGGGCAGATTACGTCATAGAAGAACGATTGTTGTTTTTGCGCACAGCAAGCAAGCGCATTTTCCTGATTCACATACCATTGCGGCGTCTGCACCCAAGCAACGTATGGATCTCGAAAGGGAGGTAAAACCTCCAAAAGGAACTCAGGTGCGACTATCTGATCCGCATCGAGTATTACCACCAGGGATTCTCCTGTTGCACCCGCGAGTTTGCGAGCATATTCAACATTCCCCGCTTTGGCGCCGCCGGGAGATGTTCGCGTAATACAGCGTATCCCCAAAAATGTAGCCATTTCCTCTACTTCTTGCCAACCTGCAAAGCCTTTTACGTGACCATCGTTGCAGATTATGATTTCAATGTAAGTGTCTGCATAGTTTTGGCAGTAACATTTTCGAGCCTCAAGCATAGCACGAACCGTAGGCTCCAAAATCCCTATACCTTCATCGACTGTTGGAATTAGTGCAAAAACGGGCGGATGCTGCCGACTGTTGCTGCAGAGTTGTTTGCCAATTATGTTTTGGTCGACTCGAGACTGTAAAGCAGCCCATGCCAGCGTGATTTGGAGACCAATTATCTGCCATATACTTAATAACTCACATATCAGTAAAGGCAGGGCAAGCCAAATTATTTGTATATTGATGACAGAAATACGCCAGTAAATATACGTAACTCCAACCGATGTCGCTCCGAACGCAATTAAGACCCTGACACTAATACGACGATCAAAACCAAAACAAAAGCACGACAGAGGACCAAAACATGCCGCCAGTAACAGAATGGGAATTGCCAAAAAATCCCTCAAAAACCATCCGATTAGCCATAAAGGGTCTGGAGCCCCAATGACTGCTAAATCGCTAATTTCTATCTGTCCTGAGGGGCGACCGACAGTGATGAACGCGGAGCCATAGGTCTTACGGGCTGTGAAAGTGTATGTATAGGAGGCCCACTCATCGCTGAGACGGGCATACTGCTCGGAATCATCCCAGGCGCGAGAATACGGTGACCATTGAACCCCGCAAAGAATTTTGCGGCGATCATTAGCACGTGCGCGAAAGCGAAAAGTGTACTTTTGCCCAGGCACGAACCGTATCCCAGGATAAAAACATCGAATGTACGGACCGCTTCGGGCTGGTGAGATGATATCTATTCTCAGTAACGATCCGTAGCGATTCATCACGTAGCCATAATCTGAATAGGTCAATCTCCAACGAACACTTCGGGAACTTGGCGGCAGAGGATCTATGCGCGTTGTTTTCTCGTTTAGTTGGGCAGACCACCATAGTAGAAAGAGTCCAGTAGCCACGGGAAGGAAGGCCAAGAGTAACGCAATCCGCGCCGCACTTTGCTTAGAAATTCTCTGCATTTTCAGTCTTCTTGTGCGGAGTAACGAGGATCAGACGGTCTGGTTCCGTCGCAAAATGCCCAAAAACCAGAGCTTGACCTCGCTTATTGGCAGCGAAAACGAATTCAGGGAAGAAATCTGCCGAATTAGGCAATAGATCTATCAGTTCGTGTGGCGTGTTTTCGTATGGAAACCAGACGACTGCAGAAGCGTATTCTCCACCAACGCGGGCTTCACCAAAAACGGTTCCGTCATCTAATATTGCAGCAGCGCGGTTCCGTGTGTGATAGGGCAAAGGAACCAACCAACGAATTTTGCCATTATAGTACACAAAGGCACGCATATCACGCTCAGAATCGCCAGCGGTTCCAACAATCTGCCCCAAGTTGTTTACGGCAGTCGCGCTACTCATTTTCTTCTTCAGTTGCTCTCCTAAGTTAATGGCTTTCCCGTTGATCCAGTAGCAGGCCAGGGTATTTTGCTTCCGGTCTACCCCCCATCCTACTACCACACCATGGTCATTTATTGCGGCGGGTTGCGCACGAATGAAGGCAGTAGGTAAGGCAAGCGGATTCATTCGTCCCTTATAAAAGTAGAAAGGTTTGGTTGGCCACGCATAATAGGCATCTTGCGTTGGTGTGAATGCTCTGCCGACAATTTCGCCCGACGAGTTAATCGAAGTTGCAATGCTACTAGTGAAGCCGGTCAGGGTACCCATATCGGTCATTTTGCCGTTCTCGAATAGAAATGCGTGTGTTCCGCTCAAAGTTCCGGCTCCACCCACTATCTGCCCTTTGCTGTTGATGGCACGCGCAGTACTATTGTGCCCTCCAAGTGTGCCGAGATCTTCAACCTTCCTGTCACGTACTACGAAAGCATGTGACTCTCCGCTGGGCGTTTGTGCAGACCCAACCGCCTGACCTATGTTGTTCAAACCACCAGCTCCATGATAGGCTTTGTCTCCTCCAAGTGTACTGATTCGAATATAATTATATTGAGTGAATGACCGCCCTGCAGGCTCATGGCTTCGGATATATTCAGTTGAATATTTTCTTTTCGTAGAAGACTGGCGTACATGTGCGTAGAATGTTAATCCTACGGCTTCCGCCAACGCAAGCACGACGCATCCTACCAATGCCAATTGGTATCTTAAAAGGCGCGATGAAGTGATCATCGTACCTCCCTTTTCAAAGCACCTTCTGAGCAAGCTACCTGCGTAGTATTTAATAGATCTCTTAATGGAGTTCGACCGGCCGCCAACAACTTTTGCTTAGAGTAACTGTGGGGAAACCAGTATTCGATCCGAGCAAGAGCAGTGTTGCGTCCTTTTTCTATGCTGTCACAATTAGGCCACCTTTGTGGATTGTGCGGAACGAGACCCACCAATAAAGCGCTTTCAACCAAGGTCAAATCGCGCGGAGACTTTTTGTAATAATAGTTAGCTGCCGCATCAATTCCGTGTTGCCCCATTCCGTAGTAAATCGAATGGGTATACAGCAGAAGAATTTCCGATTTAGAAAAGCGAGACTCCAATGCAAACGTTAAAAACAACTCACAGAATTTGCGCAAACCAGTTCGCTCATCAGAAAGAAAAAGATTCTTGGCTAACTGTTGGGTGATGGTGCTTCCCCCCTGTTTGATACGCCCTTCTTGCACGTCAACCCGTAGTGCTCTGTGAAGCGCAACCCAATCAACACCATTATGGCGGTAAAAATTACCGTCCTCCATCGCCACTGTTGCAACGAGAAAATCGTTAGAAGGAGCCGATGAAGACTGATAAGGGTATGTTATTTTGGATACTTGTCGGTTCGCCCAAATCCACATCCCGTAACACCCAGCCGTGCTAAACGCAAGAATCGCTAAAAGTATCGAAAACATTAGCTTCCCGCGTCGTTCCATCACGATTGCCCGCAGTACCCTCAACTGCAACCAGATTAGCCCGAATGAAGAAATAGCTAGTAATGGCAAAAGGAAACGATATGGAAAATCCTGATTGACAGGATAGGTAAATATTTCCCAAACAGACCACAGCAAGATTAGGATGGCGAAGTATTTTACATAGTTATAGTATTTGATGTAATTTGGCTTATCAATTGCTTTCGGTTCTACGCAGAGCATATAGTCATTTACTCCATCGAAAAAACACCAAAATTTCACCCCAACGCATGAGGGATAATTTGTTTCCGCCTAAGTACAAGTTTAAAAACACGTTAGGCCATAGATCAAACCATTTTTTAGTTTTCGCTCATGCCGGTGCCTTTGCAGGCGAAATTTTTGTTTATCCTATTTCGGGATAAGTGCTTAAAACGCTAAAGGCACTCCGAGGTGTTTTAACCCACAGAGCAAATGCAAGAGCGTTGATTTGGAACAGTTCCGTGAATTTAGAGCATATGGTCTTGCAGTATAACAACGCAGGGAATGCATAACTATCTGACGAAATACTGTAGTAAAGCGTTAGTCTCATAGACTTGCGCGTCGCCTCCCGTAGATCGGCATAAAAAAGCAACGTTGCCTTCATTGAACCCCTTATTTTGGTTGCCGATGTGTAAAGTAACGGAAATCCAGCATTTGCTCCATGGCATCATCGTTAACCTACTTTTCTCAGTGTAGCAGCCACATGACCCTACTGGGACAACGGTGATCTTGCTGTTTGATAGATTCATAAGAAGAAATTTTTTATTTATTGCTACGCCTTTTGAAACGATTCCAAATTGACGATATGGAGGTAGAACTAATAATTTGTTGCCGTCGAGTGACAGTGTACAAATCGATACAGCGAGAAAAATACCTAAAATCGACAAGGTACGTGCGCGAAATAAGATTTTAGTTACTATCATTAGGGTCGCTCCTACAGCTATCAAACAAAAAATACAAAAAAGAGCAACTATATAGCTGGCTCATAGCCTTTATTATTTGCCTCATCTAACACAATTTTATCGGCTGGCGTCAAATAAGGAAGACTTATCAACATCGTCATACCTAAAAGCATTCCAACTAGAAGATTTCCAAATGGTCTCGCCCCGATACCAAAAGGTGTATCGAACAAACCAGCAACTAATAAAGCAACCCATGCCCCTCCAACTCCAAGTGAGATCGACGATTTGTGTTTAGTGAGTGTTTTATAAATATAAATAATAAAAAGGCTAAACAAGATCCCGCCACCGATACCCATCTCATCAAGCCATTGTAAGAAAATATTTTTGGGTTCGACGCCGATTTGATAGTCTGTGATGTTAGGATTGCGATGGCTTTTCGAGTTGACAGGAAGTTGCAAGGCGCCAATACCTACTCCAGTAATCCAGTGCTCCTCAAAAATATTCCACCCTCGATGCCATAGCCGTACTCTGCCACGTATAGAACCCTGTGACGAAATCCTATTGGCCTCACCATTTACTCTGTGTAACGCTACAATACAACAGATTAGAATCATCAGTAAAGTCGTAATTAACTGAGCTTTGCCTTTTTTTACCAGTTGGTTGAATATTACAAATAGACCAAAAGAAGCCCCTAAAATGCCTCCGCGATACCAAGTTAGAAGAAGGGCGGCAAACAAAAAGGACGCGGCGAACAACCAAAAACCTTTCTCTAAACTATGTCGCGCATCGAAAAATAGTCCAATAGCCAATGGAAGACATACAATCATCACCGTGTAAACCCCATCAGGATAGCCAAAAGTTCCTCCCGCTCTTGCCACAGTACCTGAATACAACACATTTATACCGGAACGCATATAAAGAATAGTGTAGATAGCTTGAATCAACCCCAGCAGACAAACTGCCCTCACAGCACATCTGGCTTCCCTCGCGGCTAAAGCTGATAAAAGCCCGAACGAAAGAGGAACAACTATCAATAAACAATTAATGATTAAATCTGATTGGACCCCAGAAAACAGTCCCGTCAATACCAACGTTCCAACGTAAACACTCACAAGACACCAGATTGCTTTTCCTTCGTTGGATTGGCGTACCAAAAACCAATAAGACGCAGTCAAGGAGAAAACGATCAGGTACACAAGATTTACATTATGGGCGTTTATACTGGTTAGGTTCAAATGTCCCAATATTGCAAGAGGCGTGAATATACTCAAAATAGAATTCGGGACAATATATCCAACCATTAGCCACATCGCCGAAAGACACCGCACGAATGGTTGGTATGCATTCTTGAACCAAATCGAAAAGTAATTTTTTCGCTCGCTTGTCATGACTTTGTTTTGGACACACGCTTCCCAAATGACCAAGCGGCAAAAACCAAAAGAGCAAGCAACAAGAATGCGCCGCTTTTCACCCTACCATCGATTTGACCATTTTTTAATTTTTCAGCATTTTGCTGATCTATGATGGACTGCCGCTCCCATTGCTCATCAAAGGTGCCTTGTCCTTTTTTGTAACCAAAAACAGCTGCTTTTTTGTTTGAATAGTCATGTACTTCACCTCCGTTTGGGACTATGAGATAGGGATCAAAATTTGCCTCAGGGAGAGAAGATGCCGATATTTTTTTGAGTCTGTAATCATACTTGATGCTTGGAACACCATCATTGGTATAACCTATTAAAGACATATGAGAAGATACACGAGCGTTTTTGAAATCTTGGTAGTCGTCAAACGTCCAAGTTTGAACTTGTTTACCAGATGGACTTTTTATAGTCGATTTTGTAGGTTCAAACGAATTCCCGTGCTTACCCAAATCTATCTCGCCCTCAACAAAAATCATGCGTTTAGGAGGGTTGACTGCTTGGGCTACCGGTATTAGTCCATGTACGACGCTATGTCCATCTCGGCCATCAACCACTTTAGATATCGATTTGACAAATGGGATATTTGGGAGGCTGATTCCAGGAAGGGGACATTCGGGAAACAAACCATAGGCTGTTTGTGGATAGAACTCCGTCATAAAAGAGTTATTGTCCACAGCTATAGTTTTACTTCCATCAAATAAAACAGTGCGCTTCCACTTTTTAACATCAATAATACACAGCAGCTTTCCCTTTCCATTAGAAGACACAGTGACAACCATATTCTCGACAGGTCGTGGCTTCTGCTGATCTTTTTCCAATTCTCTCATCACACGATCTGCATCAGTCCGCTGCATTTTTCCTTGTTTGACTACAAGATCATACTGAGATTGCCATTCTGCGAGTTCAGCCGCACGCGACGCAGGCGTTGACAGATCTTGCTTCACAACCTTATATGTAAATGTGAAACTGTTTTGCAGGCGAATTTTTTCAACATCTGAAACACTTTGAGCATTGATTCCAGACGCGCTACATAGCATCAATATGACAAGACAGATCGTTAGGTCAGTGTTTTTGCGGATTGCAGTTTTTGACCATTTCAGAAATATAACCTTGGGTTTATTAAAGGTGGCTTGTTGGGCTACTCGGCTATAAACTTTATACATTGATTTATTCTTTTGTTTTTGTTTCAGAAATTTCAGAGCGGTTAAAAAACGTGAGGTCGTTTTACGATCTATTGTTCCAATAATCGTGGTAAGGGCTCACTGCTAATCCGAAAGTGAGTCCTTATCAAGCTGGCGAACTGAATTAAAACTTGTTTTCTCCTGAAAACGCAGCATAGATCATTTCGCCAACTTGAACTCGAGCGGATGTACCTAACACACGTTACGGTGTGCCGTCATGATATCCACGCAGACTGCCTACTGCGGCCCACCCGGACACGGGCCGCCATAGTAAGAACGGTCAGTAGTGCTCGTGTGAGAAGTCGAGGTGCAGTAGCAACTTTGTTGAAAGAAACCATCGTGTTCAGTGTAGGTGTGCGACGTGTAGGGAGCGTTGGACTCAATCTCGCATTTCCAATCGTTTTGGGTAGGTGGATAATAGCACTTCCCGGGAGTAAGCACGTCGGGGGTACAGTATCCACCGTTGTGGTTAGGAGTGGATTCCCCAGTGCTGACACAGGTTCCCCCTGGAGTGTTTACTGCACGCTGTATCGTTGAACACGAAGCGTAAGCGGCAACAGCCGACCCAAGAATGGCGACGACGACAAACGGTAAAGCTTTTTTCAATACAGTTTCCCTTCCCGGACATTTTCAGTCCAAAGGCAATTCCATGATGCGGAAAAGATACTTTTTACAGTTCACAGAGGGTACGAGCTACAATCGGACTGCTACTCATTACAAACTCTCAACATTAGTTAAAAGGTTTAACGGATGCATACACATTAGGCTTCAACCTCGGCTACGTCTGAAGATTTTCAAAGATTGTGTTTAGGGCAAATCCTCCTACAAATTATCGAGGTATCTGTTGACAGAACTGAGTGACTGGAACCTCAAAATAGTGCCATCTGGGCAACAAATTATAAAACTTGGTGTATGTTCTACTCGCAATTTGGTCGCTAGTTTCAAATCGCGGTCAACGGCTTCAACTGCCGAGGATTTGAAATCTCGGTTAAATTGTTTGGGTTCCAATCCTACGGATTTGCGAATCTCATCAGCAGTATTCATATCAGGGGGACTATCCACCGACGCAAATTCCATTTTCATGAGTCGTTCGTGGACGTCCCAAAACTTCCCCTGATTTCTGGCGGCCTCAGCTATATTCGCCGCTAATCGTGCATGAGGATGAATGTTGTCAAGAGGTAGATTACGAAAATCAAAGCGGACGACAGCAGTATGTGATTTTATGCAATCTTCAACACCTGCCAACGCTGCGCGACACGGAGGACATTCATAGTCGCCGAACTCTACAAGTGTGTATGGAGCACTCACCCTTCCTTTAAGCACACGTTCTCGCGTAACAACGCTTGACGCTTTTACACCCTCTACTTTAGTGGGCTTCATGGCCTCAAGACTCAATGACTTCGCCTTGACGAAATCAACATACCATGAAGCAAATAAAACCGAGGCAAGACACAGACCCACTAAATAGACGAGGTTCTCCCCTTTCAAAATCCATTTGCCAACTAACGAGCATCGCGAAAAAAATGAATTTTGATCCGTTTGAGGTGAAATATCTCTTTTTTTGGACGTTGCGGACTGCAAAATTATTTTACTCCCCTTTGAGCGAAAACCTGAATTTATCCGGACACTAAGAAAGTTATGATAAAAACATTGACGCTATTATACACCAAAATTAAACAATCTATTACTTTTTAGAATTTATTTTTTATAATTCGGTACACTATGAAATCCATGACAACAGCATCCAGCCACATAACGCAAAGCGCGTCGTTATCATAGAATGGTTCTGTTGCGGGCGACCGAGGAATGGGCATTGAAGCGGTATCTGGACATGGAACCGCTGGTGGCGATGAACCGAGAAACGAGCGACAAAACGATGGGCAAACGCTAACCCACAACATTACAGACGTGATCGGCGGAGACGCTAGTTCACTTCGTACATCATCAACGAAGCCAGCTTTGCCAACATCAATTACACAAACAGCGTTTGCTCCGGAGGCATCACCACAGACATCGTTCTTGATCCCACTACGATAATGAGTCAACCCTCTACCTTCTCCTTCCGATCATACCTACGGTCACACTGACTAACACCAAGTCGTTTCAACACTGCCAAATTCAGTACGACGTTTCCTTCGGCGCGTTAGTCAACGTGATTTTCGATACCCTGCCGGGGCGTGCCGCGCCGTGCTTGATTATGCGTTCGATATGCTCAAACTACGCCGCATAGCCTACTCGGTAGACCCCGACAACGAGAACTCGTGGAAACTGATGGAGCGGCTCGGCTTTACGCCTGGGTCGGGACGCGCGGGCAGAGAACAGCGACGGCGACAGTGGCGGCGGCATCACCGGAATACTCTACAACCCGATCTTGCTGACAAGCGTAAAATAAAAACGTCCAACGAGGTCGCAGAACAAACGCTGACCCCGATACCGAATCCGTTGGCGAGCTACTTGTTTAGTCAGCCACAAGGTCAATAGCAAGGCCGATAAAGCGAATGCAGATCAACTAAATAACGCCCGGCGGATTTAAGAAGAAAGGCACTCTTGAGCGGGCGGTCTTCCTTTGAGCAATGTCAATGCAAAAGCGACACCATGTATTAGAATCTGGAAGCGTTAGCCCCTGACGTTGGATCAGGCAGTCGCGCTTTTCCCATCAAACATCCTCGGTGAGTTGCTGTGTGCAAGATCGTATATTTCGGCCATTAAAGAATGTGAATAATGGTACTTTTCTATCAGAACTCTGATGGCCGCGTCAGCCTAATTTTAACCTGTTGGATAGCTGTTTACGAAACACGAAGGTTCCCCAAACGATAGTTCACTTCTGTTATACCCACCTTTGATATGTTGTTTGCGCTGGCTGAGGTGCTGTCGGAAATACATCGAATACTAAGGCGTAACCTACCGCGTATTTCTATTTCTTGATCGTACTCAGCCCGCCGAATGTATAACGATCCATTCCAGTATGTAAGTCACGCTCGCATGAACGTAGAGAACGTTCCGAATGCTGGGTATACCGGTTGCTTAAGTCGCCTGTCGCAGCCGCTCGACATAGCGCAGTGGCGGATCGCCGAAGAGCCGCTTGTACTCCTTGCTGAACTGTGAGGCGTCCTCGTAGCCCACCCGAAAGCCAGCCGTCGCCGCGTCCACGTCCCCGCCGAGCAACAGGCGGCGCGCTTCCTGCAACCGCAAATGTTTCTGAAATTGCAGCGGGCTGAGCGCGGTGACCGCTTTGAAATGCTCATGGAACACGGACGGACTCATGCCAATTTCTTTTGCAAGTCCGTCAATGCGAAGGGGCTTATCGTAATCTTTCCGAAGTCGCTCAATGGCGCGGGCAACCCTCTCGGTATGCCCACCCAGAAGCGCGATGTGCCGGAGCCGTGCGCCCTGCTCACCCGCAAGGAGCCGGAACACGATTTCGCGCGTCACGAGCGGCAGCACCACCCGCGCTTCCGACGGCGTCGCCTCCGCAAGGCGAACCAGCCGCACCACCGTTTCCAGCAGCCGCGCGTCCAGCGGGCTGACATCGAGGGCGCGCACGCTCCCGGTCGCTTGCCGGGGCGCGGGCAGACTGGCCTCGAGCATTACGGAAGCGACGAGAGCAGGGTCAAGATCCAAGCGCAGGGCGAGGTACGGTTTTTCCTGCGACGCCTCCACGAGATGGGCGACTACGGGCAGTTCGACCGTGGCCAGCAGGTAGCGATAGGAGTCATAGCGGTAGCATTCGTCGCCTAAGCGGACTTCTTTTGCGCCCTGCGCGATAACGCACAGGGAGGGATGGGTCACGCCATGGGTCGGACCCTTTGGGACAGACGCGCGGTAAAGGTATAGCCCTTTGAACGGCTCGGCAACCCCGTCCGCTCGCACTGACCGCGCGATAAGCAGGGACAACTCCTCTCGATACATTGCTTCCAGCGGAGCCACGTTCACGTTCGTGGCTTCCCGCCACGTTTCTTGGGTGTTCAGGATGTCGCTTTTGAAATCGTTCATTGTACCCAGTGTAGCGTTCCCTTTTTGTTTCTGCCAATTTTTCCGATACAACCGGAGGAATGACCAATCATTACCGAGGAATGCCATACCGGTTTGTTGCGAATAGGTCATAGAATAAGTCAGGCACGGTAGAGAGGTGATTTCTTTATTCTATAATTACGAAGTTATTACCAATAGCCAGCACACCCTTTCACCACTGACCGAAGCTATGAATCAACCAGCGAGTAAGACGACTTGATTGACGAGCGGGTAAATTTGACTCGCATTTAAGAAACGATCCTAAAGGAATCAATAATGCAAACAACCATACTGAATAACGGCGTTGAGATGCCTCTTTTGGGCTTCGGCGTTTTCCAAGTCCCCGACCCTTCCGAGTGCGAGCGCAGCGTTATTGACGCTATCCAAGTCGGCTATCGCCTGCTTGATACGGCAGCGTCATACGGCAACGAAGAAGCCGTCGGCGCGGCGATCAAGAACGGCGGGGTTGCGCGGGAAGAATTGTTCGTCACGACCAAACTCTGGGTGCAGGACGCCAGCTACGAGGGCGCGAAGCGGGCGTTCGATACGTCTATGGGCAAACTCGGCTTGGATTACTTGGACTTGTACCTTATCCATCAGCCCTACGGCGACGTGTTCGGCGCGTGGCGGGCGATGGAGGAGTTGTACCGGGAAGGGCGGATTCGCGCTATCGGCGTCAGCAATTTTGCCCCTGACCGCTTGATGGATTTTCTCGTCCATAATGAAATCGCGCCCGCCGTCAATCAGATAGAAACGCATCCGTTCCACCAGCAAATCGAGACGCAGAAGTTTTTGCAGGAAAACCATGTGCAGATCGAAGCGTGGGGGCCGTTCGCTGAAGGCAAGAACGACATCTTCAAAAATGCGGTCTTGTCGTCCATCGGCGAAAGCCACAACAAAAGCGTGGCGCAGGTTATTTTGCGCTGGCTGACGCAACGCGGCGTGGTCGCCATTCCTAAATCGGTTCGCAAGGAGCGCATGGCCGAAAACTTCGCCATCTTCGACTTCGCGCTTTCGGAGGATGAAATGACTGCGATTGCCGCGCTGGACACGAATCAAAGCCTGTTTTTCGACCACCGCGACCCGAACATGGTCAAGCGGCTTGGTGAACGGAAGATCCACGATTAATCCCTCTCTCCCCGGTGTGGGAGTTTGGGGCCGCCTCAGCATTGCGAACCGCCTTTGACAGGCACTGGAGAAACGTATATGGGCGAACCGATTCGTCAAACAAGTAATGCACCATTAAACCGCCGTGACCTTATCGGATTGGGCCTGACCGCATCTGCAGCAGCGGCGCTGCTGCCGGATGCGGCAGTCGCTGGTGTGCTGGTTCCGGCGGCAAACCCGCCGCGTCCGGGACGGCGCAAGCTCGGCTCATTGGAAGTCTCCGCCGTTGGCCTCGGCGTCCAAAACATGAGCCGCAAGTACGAAACAACCGTGCCAAACCGGCCCGAAATGATTAATATTATTCGGGCAGCCTACGACCACGGCGTTACCTTTTTCGACACCGCCGAGGCGTATGGGCCGTTTGAATGCGAGCGTATTCTGGGGGAAAGCATCGCGCCCTTCCGCAACAAGGTCGTAATCACCTCGAAGTTCGGCTGGAACATCGACGGGGAAACCGGTGTGCGGGGGCCGGGGCTGAACAGCAGGCCCGATCATATCAAACGCGCCGTCGAGGGGTCGCTGAGGCGGCTTCGCACCGACCGCATCGATTTGCTGTACCAGCACCGCGTCGATCCTGCCGTGCCGATTGAAGATGTCGCGGGCGCAATCAAAGATTTGATGATGCAAGGAAAGGTGATGCACTGGGGCTTGTCCGAGATGGGACTACAAACGCTACGGCGCGCCCACGCCGCGCTGCCTGTCACCGCCGTGCAAAGTGAGTATTCCATGCTGTGGCGCGGGCCAGAAAAGGAAGTGATCTCGACGTGCGAGGAACTCGGTATCGGCTTTGTGCCGTGGAGTCCATTGGGCGTCCAGTTTCTGACCGGATGGATCGACGCCAACACGCGCTTCGCCCCCGGCGACATTCGCGGTGGCGAGTCCCGGTTCACGGGCGAGAACTTGGCGCACAACTTGGCTTTGGTCGAGCTTGCGAAAACGTGGGCCAAGCGTAAAGGAGCTACGTCGGGTCAAATCGCGCTGGCATGGCTCATGGCGCAGAAATCGTGGATTGTTCCTATTCCCGGCACGACCCAGATGGCGCACATGATCGAGAACACTGGCGCAGCCTCCGTAAAATTCACGCCGTCCGAAGTGACCGAACTGAACACGGCGGTTCGCGCAATCGAAGTCAAGGGGCAACGCCTTCCCGACATGGTGCTGGCTTTTTCGGGCGTTGAAGCGCCGCCAAAAAATAACGGGCAGACACAATAGAACAAAGAATACGGAAAAGGTGCGAATACGACGAGGTTCTTGAGCAATGAAAAAAATACTGATTGCGTATCTGTCTCGAACCAACAACACCAAAGCGGTTGCCGAGATTATCCACGACAAGGTCGGTGGCACGACGGTCGCGCTCGAACTGGCGAAACCGTATCCCGCCAACTACCGCGCGACCGTAGACCAAGTGGTTCGGGAAAACGAAGCCGGGTTTTTGCCGCCTTTGAAAACAAAGATCGACCGCATGGAGCAGTACGACACGGTGTTTTTGGGCTTTCCCACCTGGGGGATGCAGCTTCCTCCGCCGATAAAAAGTTTTCTGCGACAATACCACCTGAAAGGAAAGGTAGTCGTTCCATTCAACACGAACGCGGGCTACGGCACGGGAAGCAGTTTCCAAACGGTACGGGAACTTTGCCCGCAAAGCACCGTACTGGAAGGCTTCGTCACCAAAGGCGGAATAGAACGGGACGGGCAGTATTTGGTCATCAAAGCCGCACGGGCGCACGAAGTACAAAAGCAAGTAGCTATTTGGTTAAACAAGATCAAGGTGCTCAAGTCATGAATAGAAATACAGCATGGGTTGTTACCGGCGTCGCCGCTGTTTGCGCCGTAGCCCTGACCGCCGCGTTTGGTGCGGGTTACGAAACCGTGTCGGCGAAAAATCGGAATACGCACCAGGCGCAAAAAGCGGACGCGGAGCCAATCGTGAAAACCACCTCCGGCGTCGTGCGCGGTGTGAACGAAGGGGGCGTGTCCAGTTTCAAAGGCATTCCCTACGCTGCCGCTCCAATCGGCGCGTTTCGCTGGCGTCCTCCCCAGCCGCCGACCAAATGGCAGGGAACGTGGGATGCAAGCAGGTTCGGGGCGGATTGCGCGCAGGCCGGGTTTTCGCGCGGGACTGCGGCGATTTCGCCAAACTCGTCTGAGGACTGCCTGTTTGTCAATGTGTGGCGACCGGCGAGCGCCACGCCAAAGGCGAAACTGCCGGTCATGGTATGGATTCACGGCGGCGGGTTCGTGGCGGGCAGCGGTTCCAGCCCAAGCACGTCAGGGGCTGCGTTCGCCAAACAGGGCGTCGTCCTAATTACATTCAATTACCGACTGGGGCGTCTCGGCTTTTTCGCGTTTCCCGCGCTGAGTGCTGAGTATTCGAAAGAGCCAAAAGGCAACTACGGCTATATGGATCAGATTGCTGCGCTCAAGTGGGTGCAAGCGAACATCGCCGCGTTCGGAGGCGACCCGAAAAACGTTACCATTTTCGGCGAGTCGGCGGGCGGCGTTTCCGTCCATACGCATCTGACCTCGCCCCTTTCGCGCGGCCTATTTCAGAAGGCGATCATCGAATCCGGCGGCGGGCGGGATGGCGTTCTCACCGGGCGACCGTTACGGGAAGACCGGCCCAACGAACCGTCAGCGGAAAATATAGGCGCAAACTTCGCTCGCAAACACGGCATCGAGGGCACGGATGCAGATGCCCTTGCCAAACTGCGCGCACTTAGCGTAGCCGAAATAGTTGACGGCGGTCAGGAAAGCGCCGGGGCGGGCGGCCCAATTATCTATTCGGGGCCGATTCTCGACGGCAAATTGACGGTGGAAACGGCCCAAAGCGCGTATGAAGCGGGGCGTCAAATGCGCGTACCGCTTATCATCGGCTCCAACAGCGCCGATTTTGTCGGATTTATCAGCGCCGATACGAAGGATGCGCTGTTTTCACAGTTCGGCGACCGAAAGGCCGAAGCGATTGCGGCCTATGATCCGAGCGGAACCAATGATGTAGGCGCGCTGCTCGTAATGGCGGGCACGGATCGGGTTCAGGCCGAACCCGCCCGCTTTACCGCAAACGCTTTTGTCGCTAAAGGGTCGCCCGCCTTTGTGTACCGCTTTTCCTACCTTCCGGCTGCGATGCGGGAGCGGATGCGTAATGGCGTGCCGCATGGTGGCGAAATCCCGTATGTGTTCAACACGTTGGGAGGCGGCTTCGGCGGCCCGCCGACATCCGGGGATCAAGCAGTTGCTCGGATGGTCAACACCTACTGGGCCAACTTCGCCAAAACGGGCGATCCCAACAGTGCGGGCCTGCCTAAATGGCCGCGCCACGATCCTAAAAAGAACGAACTTCTTGAGTTCCGACATGATGGTTCGCCGGTGGCCGCCCCCGACCCCTTGAAAGTACGGTTGGACGTGACCGAGCAGGCTGCGAAATCGGCAAAACAGCATTAAAGCAAACGAAAGAACATAAAAATGCAAAAGCGAAAACTTGGAAACAGCGGTTTGGAAGTATCCGCTCTCGGTTTGGGCTGCATGGGACTAAGCCACGGGTTCGGCACGGTCACTGCAACACCGGAAGCCGTCGCGCTGATACGTTCGGCGGTTGATTTAGGCGTGACGTTTTTCGACACCGCCGAGATCTACGGCCCGTTCACCAACGAAACCGTGGTCGGCGAAGCGTTGTCGCCTGTGCGCGATAGCGTTGTCATTGCGACCAAGTTCGGCTTCGACATCGACACGGACGGCAAGCCGACCGGCAAATTGGACAGCCGACCGGAACACATCAAAGAAGTGGTCGAAGCCTCTTTGAAACGCCTGCAAACGGACTATATCGACCTGTACTACCAGCACCGCGTCGATCCCGACGTGCCGATTGAGGACGTTGCCGGGGTGGTCAAGGAACTGATTGCCGACGGCAAAGTCAAGCACTTCGGCTTGTCCGAAGCGTCGGCGCAAACTATTCGCCGCGCCCATGCCGTGCAGCCCGTGACGGCTTTGCAAAGCGAGTATTCGCTGTGGTGGCGCGAACCGGAAACCAAAACCCTGCCGACATTGGAAGAACTGGGCATCGGGTTCGTCCCGTTCAGTCCGCTGGGCAAGGGGTTTCTGACCGGCAAAATCGACGAAACCACGACGTTTGACAAGAGCGACTTTAGAAACACCGTACCGCGCTTTTCGCCCGAAGCCCGCAAAGCCAATCAAGCCCTTGTCGATTTGATCGGAACGATTGCCGCCAGCAAAAACGCGACGCCCGCGCAAATCGCGCTGGCGTGGCTTTTGGCGCAAAAACCGTGGATCGCGCCCATTCCGGGCACGACCAAACTGCACCGATTAGAGGAAAACGTCGGCGGCGCAAGCGTAGATTTGACGCTCGACGATTTGCAGGAAATCAAAAAGGCGGCATCGCAGATTACCGTGGAAGGGGCGCGCTATTCGGAAGCCTCGGAGCGTATGATCGACCGGTAAATATGCAAAATGTGTCCTGCACGGATGCGCCGTGGCGGTCTGTCGGATACCCTTTCTGAACACTAAAAACAACGATGAAATTAACTACGTATTGGCTGCTGGTTGTTTGCTTGCTTGTCGTGGCACACCCGCGCCAGTGCTTCGCACAGAAAGCCGTGGATCCAGCCATCCCGAACCTCAAAATAACCCGAAGCGGTTCCCAGCCCACGCGGCCTGGGCCAGCCGAGTATTTCACCGGAAACGTTCGCATCGATTCAAATTTTCAAGCCGACGAACCGGGGCGCGTGGGCGGCGCAAGCGTCACGTTTGAGCCGGGCGCGCGCACCAACTGGCACGTCCATCCGCTGGGACAAACGCTCATCGTGACCGCAGGCACGGGTTTGGTGCAGCAGGATGGCGGCCCCGTTGAGGAAATCAAGCAGGGCGACATCGTGTGGATTCCCTCAGGCGTCAAGCACTGGCACGGGGCGTCACCGACTTCCGCCATGACGCACCTCGCCATTGCGGAAAAACAGGGGGGCACAAGTGTCACATGGATGGAAAAAGTCACCGACGCGCAGTACAGCGCGCGCCAAACCGCATCGCAGAATGCACCGAACATGAACAAAGAACCAACCAAAGAGCCATCGCGCGCTCAGCAACTGATGGGCGATTTCGCCCCGAAACTTGCCGAACTGACCGATACCGTCCTTTTCGGCGACGTGTGGGCGCGCCCCGAACTATCGCCGCGCGACCGCAGCCTCGTCACGGTCGCCGCCCTCATCTCGGGCGGAAATACGGAGCAACTGAGAAGCCACCTGCAACTAGCCAAAACCAACGGCGTGACGGAAACCGAACTGTCGGAAGTTATGACGCATTTGGCGTTTTACTGCGGCTGGCCCAAAGCCATCTCGGCTATCGGGGTCGCAAAAGAAGTGTTCAAAAAGTAGCCCACGTGAAAAAGTAGCCCACGTGAAATGGTTGAAGTAAAGGAACTTCCCATGCAATACAAATTGACGGTGAATGGACGCGACACGAGCGTGGACGCTCCCGCAGAAATGCCTCTCCTCTGGGTTCTGCGCGACCTGATGCACCTGTACGGGACGAAATACGGCTGCGGCGTGGGGGGCTGTGGAGCCTGTACAGTGCATCTTGATGGCGAGGCGACCCTATCCTGCCAAACAACCGTCGCGGAGGCCGCCGGTAAAAAGGTCGTGACGATTGAGGGATTGTCTCCAACCGGAACGCATCCGCTCCAAATGGCATGGAAGAATCTCGATGTTCACCAGTGTGGTTACTGTCAGGCCGGACAGATCCTTGCGGCGGCGGCGCTGCTGAAAAACACCCCGCGCCCCACCGACGCCGAGATTGACGAGGCGATGAGCGGCAACCTGTGCCGCTGTGGTACGTATCCTGCAATTCGCAAGGCGATCCACCAAGCAGCTACAATGACTCCATTATCCGTGGCAAAACCTGCCCCTAAACCGATGGCGAAACCCGCCTCTATCAAAATTGCTCACCCGAAGTCGGCGGTGGGCATGAAGGGACGCAGTAAATGAATCGACGCTCTTTCTTCAAGGCTACGGCGTTAGTCGGGGGCGGCTTCGCGCTCGGCCTCTTCTTTGACACGGACGTTCCCGCGCAGGCGCAGTTTGGGCGTCAGCAAACGTTGCTGCCCGCAAGTTTCATTCAGATCGCCGCCGATGGCACGGTGACTTTGCAGGCGCACGTTCCCGAGTTCGGGCAGGGCATGAAAACGACGACGCCCATGCTTCTCGCCGAGGAACTCGACGTTGATTGGAAATCCGTTCGTGTCGAACTGGCGAAAGCGGATGCAAAGTATGGTATGCAGTTCGCGGGAGGCAGCAACAGCACCCCGATGAACTGGGAGCCGATCCGTCGCCTCGGCGCAGCGGCCCGCCAGATGCTGGTCGCGGCGGCGGCCAATGAATGGAACGTGCCTGTTACCGAGTGCCATACGGAGGCGGGCGGAGTGCTTCACGATAGCACCAAGCGCCGCATGGGCTATGGGGCGCTCGCAGAAAAAGCCCTTGCGATGCCGCTTCCCGATCCAAGTACGGTCAAAATGAAAGACCCGTCGCAGTACACGATCATCGGGAAGCCGACAATGGGCGTCGATGTCCCAGCCATCGTGACAGGCAAGCCGCTTTTCTGCATCGATGTCGAGCAGCCCGAAATGCTGTATGCCGCCTTCTACAAATCGCCGGTGCTTGGCGGCAAGCTCGTCCAGGCCAACGTCGATGCCATCGGCAAGCTTCCCGGCATAAAGAAAGCCTTCATCCTTCGGGGCGTAACGTTCCCCGGTGGCTTCGGAATGACGATAGCGGTGGATGACGGCGTGGCTATTGTCGCAGAAACGTGGTGGCAGGCTGAGGCGGCGCGTAAAAAGCTGGAAGTGGTGTGGGACGAAGGGACATGGGGAACGTACAACACCGCCGAGCAGGCCAAGCGTGCCAAAGAAATTCTCGGGGAGCCGCCGGTGCGAACGGTCGGCAAGGTCGGCGATCCCGAGGGAGAATTGGCGAAAGCGGCAAAAACGCTTGAAATACGGTATGAGTACCCGACCATCGGCCACGCGACGTTGGAGCCGCAAAATTGCACGGCCTGCTTTAAGGAGGGCAAGCTGGAAGTGTGGAGTACGAGCCAAATGCCGGGGATGGCGCGGGGGCTTGCCGCGCGCGCCGTGGGAATTGCCGAGGGGGACATCACACTGCATCAGGTTCGCGCCGGGGGATCGTTTGGGCGGCGATTTAGCGATGACTACGTCGTCGCTAAATCGCCCTCATCGCCAAAGAAATGGCGGGCGTACCCGTAAAACTGGTTTGGAGTCGTGCAGACGATTTCGCCCACGATTTTTACCGCCCCGGCGGGTGGCATCAGTTCAAGATCGGGCTTGATGGAACTGGGAATGCAGTCGCTTTGCACAACCACTTCGTCGGATACGGTGACAATGGCCGCATGGTGGCGTTTGGCGACGTTGGCCCTGGCGAATTTCCAACAAACACCATCCCTAACTATGCGCTGGGCCTTTCGACCGTCCCCCTCGCGGTGCGTACCGGCTCACTTCGCGCGCCGGGTAGCCATATTCACGCCTTCATCTACCAGACCCTCGCCGACGAACTGGCCTACGCCGCTAAGAAAGACCCCCTCGCCTACCGTATCGAACTTCTTACGGCGCAAGCGGGATCCGCCCCGGCGAATTTGTTTTCTGTTTGTCGCGCGTTTCGCCAATTCATCCCTGTGGGCCTCCGACACGCGCAAGCTGAAAACCAATGTGAGTTCCATGTCCCAAGCCGTAAGCAAGCTGAATTTCCAGCTCGGTCAGGGCTTCCAAATAGCGCGCGTTGGACAGCGCACCGGCATCGACGGCGGAAAAGCCGACGGCTTCAACCAGCGACTGAACGGTAGTTTTCGCGTCGGCATCGTCGCCCGCAACAAAAACGGTGAAGGGCGCGACTTCGCCTGCGGCTTTTGCCTTCATCACGTCGGCGAAGATGGTGTTGAAGGCTTTGACCACGTGCGCGCCGGTCAAGCGGCGTGCGATTTCCTCGCCTGCCGAACTGGTATGTCCTATGGTCAGGCTCATGAAATCCGGCGCGAGCGGGTTGGTGATGTCGAGTACCACCTTGCCCGCACGGGCTTTTTGCGTGGCTTCCTGCTCGGCAAGCTCCAGCGCGGCGGGATAAGGCAGGGCGAAAACGACGACCTCGCCCTGTTCCAATGCCTGCGCGGTTCTCGTTTGCCCGTTGCCTTCGGGCTGGCGCGAGCCGAAAACGATCTTGTGTCCAGCCTTCGTCAAGAGCGTACCCAGTGGGATCGCCATATTTCCGGTTCCAATAATTGCGATGTTCATATTTTTTCCTTTACACCCGGCCCACACGGATCTTACGCTTCCTAACCAGAAAGCGGCACTTGATGCTCCGGGACAACGCGGGTACTATATTAAATGGAACAAACTTCCACGGAATATAGTTCCACAGCAATTAGTTTTCAAACAAAATTATTTGGAAGGGCTTATCTATGGTAACGACAGAAGCGGCGAGCGGCGCTGCATTTTCTGCGCGGGCGATTTTTGACCGACTCGTGCATGTGGAAACGCGGCTTTGGAACCTTTGTGACGACGCACTGCGAAAACAATCCGGGCTGCCTTTCGGTCGATTGGAGGTGTTGCGTATTATCGCGGTTATCGATCAGTGCCGGGTCGGTGATATTGCTATCCATCTCCATATTACGGTTGGGGCGGTCAGCAAGCTGGTGGATCGCTTGGAAGCGTCCGGTCACTGCCGACGACAGCCCAACCCGGGCGACCGCCGCTCGTCGGTGCTTTCGGTGACCGGCGCGGGCGAGGCGGCCCTTGCTCAAGCGGAGGCAATTCTCGAACCACTCCTGCAGCGGTATCTGGGCGTGGCAAACCATGATCATCTAAGCGACGCTTTGAAACCGGTTGAGCAGGCATTGGAAAACGGCACGGAACTGGAACATTCGGCAGGTGAAGAGCTGCCCTAACGCCGCCCGCATAAACCATTATCGTGTTTCCTGACGATACAAACTCCGCCGCGCAGGCTTTGAATCGGCTGCTTCCAGCACAAAGCCAATGAATTCAAAGCTATCCCTCTCGCCGATTTTTTTGCGAGGGGGTTTCTTCGTGTCCGTTGTTCTTCGTTGAAGTTTACCTATACGCTCGATTTCAACCACGGACGACGCTTATATCCCTTTCACGAAAACGCAGCAGCCGCAAGGCATTAGCGACTACAAGCAAAGTGCTCCCTTCGTGGAAGAAGACGGCGATGCCGATGCTGGCGAATCCGAAAAGAGTCGAAGGGACGAGAAGTGCGATTACCCCAAGCGAGATAAACAAGTTCTGCTTGATG
Source organism: uncultured Armatimonadaceae bacterium (assembly GCA_964241985.1). Taxonomy (GTDB): domain Bacteria; phylum Armatimonadota; class Armatimonadia; order Armatimonadales; family Armatimonadaceae; genus CAXTBP01. The sequence goes on from CAXTBP010000013.1 coordinate 44,208, forward strand.
ACACGGCGCGATTCCCTGCTGAGGGCGACCGCGAAAGGCAGTTTCGACAAGTCGTCGGACATAAGAGCGACATCGGCGGTTTCGAGCGCAACGTCCGTGCCGCCCGCGCCCATAGCGATTCCCACGGTTGCATTTGCCAGCGCGGGCGCGTCGTTCACGCCATCGCCCACCATTGCGACCCGACCGTGCTTTTGCAGCAGTTCCTTGATCGCTGTCACTTTGTTTTCCGGCATCAAGTCCGCGCGCACGTCGCTCAGTCCGACCGTTTCCGCGCTCGTGTGAGCGACGCGGGCATTGTCGCCGGTGAGCATGATCAACGACGTGATACCCAGTTTTTTTAAGCGCTCCAGTGTGGCGGGCGTTTCCGGGCGGGGCTGATCCGCAAGTGCCAAAACGCCTATGACACGCGCGTCCACGCCGACCAGCATGGTAGACTTCCCGGCATCGCCCAAACGCCGGTTGGTGTCCGCGATTTCGGGCGGCATATCAACACCAGCTTCCACGAAAAGCTGCGGACTGCCTATCCGAACCAAGGCTCCGTTCACTTCGGCCTGAACGCCCCGCCCCGTGAGCGATTGCAGTTCTCCCGTGGGGAACAAGTTCAGGTTTTGTTCCTGTGCTTTTCGGACGACGGCCTGCGCGAGCGGGTGCGCGGATCGGCTTTCCACCGACGCCGCCGTTCGCAGCAAATCCTGCTCGGTGACGCCACCGCCAAAAACGAGCACGTCGGCCACTTCGGGCTTTCCACGGGTGATCGTCCCCGTTTTATCGAGGGCGATGGCTTCGAGCGATCCCAAGTTTTCCAAGTGAACGCCGCCTTTGATAAGAACGCCGTTACGGGCCGCTTGGCCAATGCCCGCAAGCACGGCGGCGGGCGTCGCAAGGGCAAGGGCGCACGGGGCGGCGGCAACGAGCGTGGAAAGGGCACGCAGGATCGCGTCTTTCCACGGGAGCCAGTGGAGGAGCGGCGGAACCACGGCGGCAAGCACGACGGTGACAAGCACAACGGGCACGAACACGCGCTCAAAGTTGTCGGTAAATGATTGCGTAGGCGATTTTTGGGTTTGGGCTTCTTCGACCATCTTTATGACGCGCGCCATCGTCGTGTCCTGAGCGAGACGGGTCACTTCGACTTCCAATGCCCCGTCCCCGTTTATCGCGCCCGCGAACACGGTTTCGCCCGGTGCTTTTTCAACGGGAACGCTTTCGCCCGTGATGGGGCTTTGATCCACCGCCGAACGGCCTTGAACGATCTTGCCGTCCACGGCGATGCGGTCGCCGGAACGGATGATAGCGATGTCACCTACGCGCACATCGGCGACGGGCACTTCACTTTCCGCTCCGTTTCGGCGTACACGGGCGACTTTGGGTGTGAGCTTGCCCAGCGCCCCGATGGCGTCGCGCGCCCGCTCCATTGCGAAGTGTTCGAGCGCGTGACCAAAGGAAAACAGGAACAAAAGGAGCGCGCCTTCCACCCATTCGCCCAAAACCGCCGCGCCGATAGCGGCAACAAGCATCAGGAAGTCAACGTCCAGTTTTCCGCGCAGCGCCGTCGGCAGGCCGTGGCGGGCAAGGTCGAATCCGCCCGCAACATAGGCCATAACGTAAATGCCAATGGCGGCGGCATGGGGAAGGTGGGAAAACCGTTCGCCCGCAAAGCCGACGGCAAGCAGCATGCCGGACAGCAAAGACAGGGACAGTTCCGGGTTCCGCCGAAACCAGTTCGCGCCTTCGGGCACGGGGGCGTGGCTATGCCCTTCGTGTCCGCCATGTTCCTCATGGCCCTCGTGGTCGTGGTCATGGCCCTCGTGCTTACTTGCCACGCCTGCGTGATCGTGGCCCGCGTGGTCGTGGGCTTCGTGCCCCGCTTCGTCGTGGTCGGCGTGGGGGGCGATTTTCGCGCTCGTGCCGGGGTTTCCGAATCGTAAACCGAGCGAGCGCACCGCTTTCACAATGGCATCAAGGTTGGTGATCGTGCTGTCATACTCCACCTTCATCTTTTCGATGGGATAATTGACGCCCACGTTCAAAACGCCGGGAACGGCCCCGACGGCCCGCTCGATATTGGCGGGGTTCGTGCCGTGATCCATGCCCAGCAGCGGCAGGGTTTCGTGCCGAAAACGGGTGGTGATAGCGACGCCCGTGTCACGGGCGAGACGCTCCACCCGCTCCAACGGAACCAAGTTCGGATCATAATGCAGGCACAGCGTCGGCTGCCCCTCGTGCATTTCAAGATGCGCTTCGGTGACCCCGGTTTGCGCTTTCATGGTTTGCTCAAATCGGGCGATACAGCCATCGTCGGATTCGTCAATGCCGGGAAGCGCGCGCGCAAGGGCCAAATGAAGCGCTTTATCTTTCCCGCGAAGCGGAACGCGCGGTTCGTCCTCCGTCACGGCGCTAATAAACATGGCGTTCTCCCGTGCGGATGACCACCGTTTGTTCAATCGGCGTGACGAAAATTCCGCCGTCGCCCATTTTCCCGGTGCGGGCGTTCGTGGCGATTGCGTTCAAAACCGCTTCGGCTTGATGGTCGTCCACCATCACCTCGACCCGCTTGTTCACATCGGGCTGGTCGTGTCCGCAATCCGCGCTGACGCAATGGGCGTCGGATACCACGACGCCCGGAAGCCCTTCGATTTTTTGCAGCGCCCGTACCACGCGGTCGAGCATAAAAGGCTGGATAAACGCCTCAATTTTCTTCATAGTATTTCCTTAAAAGTGAATGGTATCGTCAATGGTCGGGATTCTCGTTTGGGTCGCCGTACTCAAATTCGGTGGTCGGCTGAAAACTGCCGATTTTGATATGCCGCCGGAACGGTACGCCCAAATTAACGCCCTCCGCCGTCACATCGAAAACGAACTGCTGTAAGGGAACCAGTTTGACGCCGCCCAGCGTGAGGGGACGCACGACAGAATAAATGCTGCCCCACGGACAGCAGAAAAAGTAGCCCAGCGGCCTGTTGTATCGATCCGTCGTGAACGTCAAGTCGCCGCGCGTGTAGGCCGCGTCGATTTCGGCTTTGATGGCGAGCGTTCGGGCGGGTTCGGGGTCAAGATTCCACATCGTTTCCACCGCCCGTCGCGCTTCCGGGTCATCGGCGTAGTTGTTACGAGCGGTGCGGTCGGTCAAGCACCACGGGTCAAAGCCCGCCTCGCCGGGCTGCGGCAAACGCGGAGGAGCGGCGGGCTGGGAAAGCGGAACCGCAGGCGGAACTGTGGTTTGGCTCGCCCGCTGCGGTAGGGCCGCCAACTGCCCCACGCGGAAAAGCTGCTCGATAGCGACTTTAAGATGTTCCTCCATACGCTCGTGAACATCGCGGGATGGGTTTTGGCCGTGCATATCGTCGGCATAGCGGGCTTTGGCGAGGGCGGCGGCAAACGTTCCCCGAATGTACCCGCGCTGCTTTTCTTGTTCGGGGGTTAATTCTTTGGCGTTTTCCAGCACGTTCATCGCGGATTGGGCGTGCTCACGGATGGCCCGTGTCGCTTCGATCATGCCATGGAGATGGGAATTCGGGCACGGTTCGACCTCGCTCCACGGCGGCAAATCGGCGGGCACGGTTACATCCAGTATGTAGTTCGGGTCGGCGTGGGCCTGCTGGGCGCGCGTGAGCCAGCCCTCGACCGGCGTATAAAAACGCAGCACCTGATCGGCGGTAATCGGCGGGACGAAACCTACGGTCGCCGGTTGGTCGCGGTAGTCGGCGTCCAAAAAGGCGTTCCCGAGGGTTTGCAGCACAAACGCATTCCATGTACAAACCAGTTCCGCCTGCTTTGCGGGCGGCAGCGTCCACGGATTTTTGCCCTCGGCGGCGGCGGAAAGGCGCTCCTGTTCGGCCTGCGTGAGCAACTCAAACACGGCAAGGCTTGCGCGCCGGTACGCTTCCAATGTGTCCGCCGATATTTCGCCCTGCATCAAGCAAACCAAACGGGTCAAAAGGGTGGGCTTTGTTTTCATCGAGATTTTTCCATTCATTGTTTCGCTTTACTCTTTACCCATAGCAGTCTTTGGGGGTGCGGCGGGCAGCAAGTCGTCGCCGGAAGTCACATCCACCTCCATCGGCTGGTCACGCTCAAACCACACGTACAGCGTGGGTAGAACCACAAGCGTCAGGAGCGTGGACGAAACGATGCCGCCGATAACCACGGTCGCAAGGGGCCGCTGCACTTCGGCCCCGATGCCCGTGTTGAGCGCCATGGGAATAAAGCCGAGCGCTGCGACGAGCGCGGTCATCAGCACGGGCCGCAACCGCTGGGTCGCGCCTTCCCGCACCGCATCCGGGACGCTTTTTCCTTCAAGGCGCAGCCGGTTGATAGCCGATACCATCACTACGCCGTTCAGTACGGCGACGCCGGACAAGGCGATAAAACCAATGCCCGCCGAAATGGAAAATGGCAGATCGCGCAGCACAAGCCCAAACACGCCGCCCGTCACCGCAAGCGGAACCCCGGTAAAAATAAGCGTCGCCTGCCGAATGCTTCCAAACGTCGTGAACAGCAGCACGAAAATAAGCGACAAGGCGACGGGCACAACGATCATTAGGCGCGTGCGCGCCCGCTGCAGGTTTTCAAACTGCCCGCCCCATTCCAAATAATAGCCCGTGCCCAGTGGAACCTGCTGCTTTACCGCCGCCTGAATTTGCGGCACGAACGTACCCAAGTCGGCCCCACGCACGTTCAGCTCAACCACCACGCGCCGTTTGCCGTTTTCGCGGCTGATTTGCGCGGGCTGACCAATCGTTTCGATGACAGCCAGACTTTCAAGCGGCACGGCCCCGCCGCTTGGAGTAGCAATGGGGAGGGCTTTCAGGGCTTCGACATCGGCGCGGGTCGCTTCCGGCAGGCGCACCGTCAGATCAAATCGTTTGTCACCTTGAACGACCTGCCCGACGGCACGGCCCGCGAGCGCGGTTCCGATCCAGTCCTGCACGTCGGCGGCGTTGATTCCCAAGCGGGCGATGGCCTCACGGTCAATAGTAATTTGAAGTACGGGAACGTCGTCCACCTGCTCGACCTTCACGTCGGACGCGCCGGGAATCTTCTCAACCACTGCCCTTATCGCATCGGCTTTTTGCTTCAAGGCGTCCAGATCGTCGCCGAACACTTTTATGCCGATGTCAGACTTGACACCCGCGACCAGTTCGGAAAAGCGCATTTGAATGGGCTGCGAAAATCCATATCCCTGACCGGGAACCGTTTTACTGACTTTCCCCTCGATTTCTTCGCGGATATTTTCTTTGGTCAGTCCTTTGCGCCACGTTTTTTGCGGCTTGAGCATGATATAGCTGTCGGTCAGCGACAAGGGCATGGGGTCGGTGGCGACTTCGGGCGTACCCGTTCGAGAAAAAATCGTTTCCACTTCCGGCACGGTTTTTATCGCTCGCTCCATCGCTGTGACCAGCCGCACCGACTCCTTTTCCCCCACGGTACGCAGACGCACCGGTTGGATAAGGAGCGACCCCTCATCGAGCTGCGGAATAAACTCCGATCCCAAACGCGAACCCAAAAGTGCCGCGACCACGAGAAGCGCGAGTGCGCCGCCCGCGACGGCGTACCGCGACCGCAGTGCCCAGCCAAGCACAGGGCGGTATACGGTTGAAAAGAAGCCCATCACCGGGTTTCGGCCTTCGCGGGTGTCGCCCGACAAAAACATCGCGCACAATGCGGGAACCAATGTCAGCGTCAAAATCAGCGCGCCGATAAGCGCGAAAATAACCGTGAACGCCATCGGGTGGAACATCTTGCCTTCCGTGCCTTCAAGGGCAGGAATGGGCAGATAAACCACGGTGATAATCGCCACGGCGAACGTAACCGGCTGGGCGACTTCGCGGGCCGCTTCCCAAACCGTTTGCCGCACCTCGGTACGGGTGAGCGTTTTCCCACGATGCTGGCGGGTTTCGGCGAGGCGCGATACCGCGTGCTCTACCAGAACCACGGCCCCGTCCACCACCAAACCGACATCAATGGCTCCCAACCTCAGAAGGTTGCCGGACATACCGCAGCGGT
>CAXTBP010000014.1:0-43727 GCA_964241985.1 uncultured Armatimonadaceae bacterium
GGCGACGTTTCGTAGCGTCTGCCGCTGCCACAGCCCGCGATACCCATTCCGCCAAGGGTGACAACGGCAGCGACGGCAACGGCGAAGAAAGCCGGTCTACAACGTTGTATTGTTTTGCTCATGGTGCATGACATAGTGGTTGAACTATAGCACAGGAAATAGAAAAAATACGACTTTATACGGCTTTAGCGGGCAGTGTGAGAAATAACCAACAAACCAGCCCGGATGCAAAATGACCCAAGTTGGTTTTTGTATGCAAGCAATGAAAGGCGTCTTGAGACAGAATTACTAACTACTAACTCTGTTTCACGGCGTTTTTATTGGTGGAATGTTGCCGATCTCTGCGTTTCCGCTCATCCCGCTTTCGGTCGGGCTTTCCGTCAAAAAACTCAGCGCGGTGCGCGCAGGCACGTCGCCATAGCCGCGCAGCGTAAAGGCGTGCACCCACCCCTTGTCGAAGTTGGTCAGCGTCGCCGGAACCGACTCCTCGCCCAGTTGGCTCAAGCTCTTCAACTGGTCAATCGTCAGCGCCAGCGCCCACAGGTCGTGTTCTTCGCGGCTCATATCGCGGTACAAGACCGACCCGTTTGGCGATGCGTCAAGGCGCGGCTCCAGCAAAACCCGCAGCCGGTGGAAGATCGTGCGCTTGAGGATTTCCGGCGCATTGAAGCGCGTGTCGCCTTCTACCCGCAGCTTTCGCAACTCACGGTCAACCGGGGCTTCTCCCTCAACCTCCGGGTAGGCTCTTTTGGCTTCAACCTCCGAGACTACGAGCGCGCCGTCCTGCAACCGGAGAAGCGCGGGCGGCAGCGACGCCGCGACCGAGGCGGTCAGCTCGCCGAAGTTTTGGGCGATGCGCGGACGCGGGCGCAGCAAAAGGAGCGGCCCTTTGGCGTCGGTGCGAACGGCACGCAAACCGTACACCGTTCCTGCAGCCCGCCATAGCGTTTCACTCGGCGTGGAGCCGATGCCGACGACCAGCACGGATTTTGCCGCCAGTTCCTCACGCGGTGAAAACGTCGGCGCATTTTTACCTTTACTCGCCTCTTTCTTTATGAGCACGTCCGCGAGCGTTTGCAGCGTGAACGTGTCCGGCCCCGTTTCCAGCAGTGGCGGCAACGGTTCGTGCTTTTCGTCGTAGTCGGCGGGCATGGGCGCAGCCTTATCGAGGGGGCCGTCGCTTTTTTTGGCGTACTTGAACAAGTCGCTTTTGCCGAAGGTGAAGCGCATCCAGCCCGACGGGGCGAACGCGCTGAAGGTGTCCGCGCCATTTGCGCGTGTCGTGCAGCCTAAAAGGCGAACGCCGGGAACGGTATGTTCGCGCCAATCGAAAGTCGTGGCTTTTTGCTCGCTGGCCTCAATGGCCTGCGATACGGATAGCACGCCACTTGTCGCGCTTTGGATGAACCGGCTTTGGGCGCAGTCCCGCAACATCTGCTTCTGGTTCGCATTGAGTTCCGACACGAACAGGAACTTCGCCGGATCCGTCAGTTTTGCTTGCTGGGCAGGTGTCAGCGATTGATAAAGCGTCCACGCAAACGGCGATTTGGCTTCCCCATTGGGAACAACGGGAACGGTCGGCGCGGGAACGCCCGACACGGCGTGTGCGGCGTCTCGAAACGCGAGGCGCAACTCCTCGGAGGGTAAATCGGGCAAATCGTCGGCATGAGTGAACCGTTTGCGGAGTAGAAACACATCGCCATTGCGTTCGGCATCATAATCATAAGCCAACGCGATCTGCTTGACGGCTTCGCCGATTGGTAAACCGGCTTCGGGCCACTTTTCTGCGACGGATGCAAGGGGTGGGGTACTATTTCGTGCCCGGAACGGCCTGCCTTCGGCCACGAACGCGACGTCGGGGCATTGCCGCGCCACCGAACGGAGGGCGTCGGCGAGCGCGTTCATGTCTTTTTGTACCAGATGGATGAAAGGGGTTGTGGGCGAATTGACAGCGGAGGCAGATACACGAGGCGGCGCGACGGCTTGGGCATGAGCGGCTGCACCACCGGTAATTGTAATCGCCCCGGTTGCGGTGATCGTTGCAACCGCCGCTGGACTCCAAACCGGAAAAATGCGGCCCGAAACGTTGCGGTTCTTGCCACAACTGTAGTTCTTGGTATTTTTCTCCATAGGAGTTTTCATTGTTACACTTCACCGAACAAAAAGCATTCTGAAAGTATTTATCAATGTCGTCTCAAAGCGACAGTGGAAGCGGTCGCTTAGGAGTGGCGAGCCATTTTGTTGTAGTTGGTAATAAGACGGACGAATTACTGTCAAACAAACTTTAATCTTTACTACATCGGAATACGATGTATAATTCGTTATACAAGCCGTATGGAAAACCAAAAGCAACTTCTCAAGGGCAACACGCAAACACTTATCCTCGCCATCTTGCGTGACCAGCCCCGTCACGGCTACGCCATCGCCCGCGAGATTGAGCGGCGCAGCGACAACGGCGTCACCTTCCACGACAGCACCTTGTACCCCGCGCTCAAGAAGCTGGAAAGCGACGGACTGATCGTCGGGGCGTGGGAGGCGTGGGAATCGACGGACAACGCCCCGCCGCGCAAATCGTACCGGCTCACGGATGCAGGCGCAGTCGAACTTGAAAAGAGGCTCACAGACTGGAGCCAGTTCGTGCGCGCCATCAACGCCATTTTGGGAATTGGGACGGACGCAGTATCCGAACCAAGCATCGCGCCTACTACCGTTTGAGAAAGAGCAGCTATTTCTATGTTTCTCCACCAGAAGAACAACGACTTGGAAGCGAGCATCCCAGCCCTGCGGCCCTCGCCCGCTGACTACGCGGAAACGCTGGGTACGGCAGGAGGGCAAGAGGTGCAGGACATTGAACACCGCCTCACTCAAGCCGCTGTCGAGGACTATCTGGATCGGGTGTGCGCGCCGTTCATCGAAACATTACCATATACCGCCCGCATCGAAATGCGCCGCGAGATCGCCTCGCATATCAAAGCCCTTGTGGACGCCTACGAGGAACTGGGCGACCCACCCGCGACCGCAACGCAGAAAGCTCTCGTCAAGTTCGGCAGTCCGGAACAGGTTGCCAAGCTGTGGCGCGAGTCGTCGATGATGAGCAGCGGCAGCAAAGAAACCAAAATACAGCGGTTGGCGCGTGGGCTGCGGAAGCAATGGCCCACCGTTTCGGTGACGCTGAGTGCCTTGTTCCTGCTTGCTGGATGGCTGTCGCCTTTGCACCATGTAGCGTCCGGGCAGCAGAGCGTCGGGACGGCAGCCTCCGCCGTTACCAGCAAAGGTGGGAGCAACTTAGCCGCCGGTTTGTCGATTGCAGGCTTCAAGCACATGGAAGCCGTTCAGGATAAGAACTGCGTGGATTGTCACCGTGCGCCCGCAGAGCTGACGCACCGAGTGGATCAAACGTTCCTTGTGGAGCAAACGAAGCAGTGGATGCAAGCGAAGGCGCAACGAGAAAAAGCGAGCAACGTAAGGCCATAGATGACATACTATTTTTGCAACAGAATTACAAATAGTTGTGCAACGTGTTTCAACAGGATCGTCAATCTGAATGTCAATTCGATGGGCTGTTGTCTGCGTAAGCAACCGTGACTTTCACTTTGACCAGCGTGTTTTCGCCCATCAAAAGCGTGTGACCGCTTCTAACAGGTTCATCGTACACGCGCCCTTTTGCAATGCGGTCTTTTGGGTCGGGGGCGACGAAGATGGAGGTCGTGTCTAAACTGTAGGGCAGCTCGTTTCCGGCGTCGTCCCTGGATTTTCGCCCGCACGTTGCCGACCGGCGACGGCCCGTTATTGCGCCATTTAACAACACTTCGTGACACGTCCCCTTAACCGGCGGCGTGTCAATGGAAGTGCACGGCGACGACACAATTCGCGCGTTCAAAACTTCGACGCGCTTGGTCAGATTGAAGAGCGGTTTTGGGGGAGGCGCGAAAGGAGGCGAAGTCTGTAAAGTGCAGCCCGTGCTTCCAACGATGCCAATGAAACCAATAAGGCAGCCGAGGCAACTGAGACCGCCGATAATCAACCGCCATGCTGCCCGCCATGTTACCTGTCCCGCCCGCTTGTGATGAACTTGTGTCGCGGTGTTTGGTTTGTTCATGTTTTGTCAGTTTACCCGGCCCGCCACGCGACGAGGTGCGTTATGCCCTTTTTATTTGCGAAGGTATAATGGCGTGCAATGCCGTCACGATCCTCACGATCCTATCCTGCCTATAAGGGGTGCTTCAGGGAATGCTTCTCCCACAAGGGAAGGGCTTTTTCCTTGACAGAGCTACTTGGTCGTGCTTGGCATCCTCGCCGTGCTTCTTGCCGTCCTTGTGCCTGCGCTATTCTCGGCCCGCGCCAAAGCCCCGACCACCCAATGCGCGGCCAACTTGAAGCAGATCGGACTCGCGCTGCAAAGCTACCTGACCGACTTTGACGGCGTATACCCGCAAAGCTCGCAAGCTGTCTACACCAATGGAATGGGTAAACCCGCCCGCGACTGGAAGGATCTGCTCGCTCCGTATACCAGTAAGCCACTTCCCACTTGTCCCAACCGCGTCATTCCATCATTTGCCGCTCCACCCGCCGGAACCGCCGAGCAGGCTTCCAAATACATCGGCTACGCCTACAACGTGCGCCTCAACGAATCGCTCGCCCTAAGCGCAACGCAAACGATGGATAGCGGCCTGCCCGAAAACGCCGTACGCTATCCGTCGCTCACCGTCGCCGTGGGTTGCGATTTAGTCTTCATCGCCGCCCCTTTCGGTTCGCGCCCAAACTGAAATTATTCCGCGCGGAATAATTTCCGCAGACGGGGCAAACGGGGTAGCGGTCTTTACGCTTGCGGAGTTCGCTGTCGATTTGAACGGTTTCGTCCCACGGCAAGGGGCGCGTGCGGTTCACGAAGTCGAGGTAGGAAGTGGGGACGACGTTAAGGGGGAGGCCGTTGAATGGGCCTTCGGTGAATTTGCCTGCGAAGATCATGACATAACCTCCGCTTTGGCTTTTCGGGAACGCCGCCCCGGCTGGCTGCGAAAACGAGGAATCGCTGTAGGAATCGCGCAGGTCGGAGGGTTGACCGGCAAGCGAGACGCAAGCGCCTTCCGAATGCGCTTTGCCGAATTGCTTTTTGTTTGCGGTACGCGATAAACCGTCCCATGCTCATCTGCGTGTTCGTTTTTCGCACAGTGGAGGGAGCCTAAAAAAAAGGCCGCTGCAAAAATGCAGTGGCCTTTTTTATTGGGCTTCTATTCATTCCGCTCGATTCACCGCTGCCTGCCGCTTTAGTATTTCCCGATTTAGGGCGCGCATCATCTCGCCTACGTAGATGGTGTCCCGCTCCATCGTTCCGCTTATCGTTCCTTTTGGTGTCCAACGGGTCGCCCTCGGTCATAATTTCGGGTCGCCGTCAAATTCAGTTGGCAGGTCGCCTGCGACGGCGCGATGTCATGGAACTGTCCCCGGCCCCGCCGTTTGTGTTGATGATTTTTCGGCTTTGCGTTTCGCGGCGGCGGCGACAAGGCGCTTTTGCTCCGCCAACGCTTCCTCGTAGGCCTGATCTGCTGCGGCTTCTCGCTTGGTGGCCTGTTTTAGCTGTTCTTTTGATTCCTGCGCGTTTTGCTCGGCGGTTTCTCTCGTCTTTTTGAGGTTCCAGTGCCCCGTGAGCAAATCGTCTTTGAGGGCTTGGACGAGGCGCTGGTCATGGGGGCGCATATCGCTATAGGCGCTGTTTATTGCGACCGTTACGAGCAGTACAAAAGCGACGAAACAGCCAAGCACGACGGCAACAATTTGTCCGAACCCATTTTTCTTGCGGAAAGGTAGCGCTTGACCTTCCGGTTGTGCTTGTGATGGCATAAGTTGTTTCTAATCCCGGCCCGGTTTTGCGCCGCAGCACTCTTCGGTTTCTGTCAGTTTTTGCTTGAAAGCAGGGATACCCGCACGTCGTGGCCTTTGTGGTCTTCCCAGTTCTTGAGCGTAACGACCAAATCTTTGAGTTTGGTTCCCGATGGCACGGCAAACAAGAGCGTCATCTCTTCGCCGGAGCCGGGCAGGAGCGGCTTGGTTACCAACCCTCCCTTGGTGATCATGTCAATGGCAATCGGCGGATACGAATTTCCTTGATCATCCGCAAGGGCGGTTTTGGGGCTGTCGGAATAAAAATCCAGTTGTTGCACCTTGTTTTGCGCGTTTTTGGCAAGGCACTTGATCGCAATTAGCGTGTTTCCCTCTTTTGGGGTGAAACCATGCGTGGTCGGGTCTAATTCGGCCACATTATGATACAGAGCGTAGTCCTGTTCACTGGCAAGCACTTTCAGCGTGTAGGTGGTAAGCCCTTCCTGAACGCTTTGCACTTGGAAGCGCCATTTCCCGTCGAACAGCATTTGACCGATTTTACCGTTCAGTCCCACGACCTGATTTGCCCCGCCCGCAGGCGGCTTGTTCCCGTTGGATTTTTTCGCAGGCGGCTTGGACGCGCCTTTGGCGGACGACTGGGCGTGGGCGGTAAAGGGTGCGCCCACAGCCAGCCCGGCAAGCAAGCCTGCCATAGCTAAAGGTCGAACGTTTTTAGAAACGATTTTGAAAGCCAACTCTTTCTCTCTTTCTTTGACGGCGCAACGGCGCTGTCAAAAGTCGGTTTATTCCGCACCGAATGCTATTATGTTACAAGGCAATAACTGCTTTTTCCTCTGCTTCTGCCTCCCCGCATGACATTGGCCTATTACCGGCCCGAGCGCATTTCTGCATCCGGGCCGGTTTCGTTAAAGACACGTACCGAGGTCAGACGTGCGCCAAGCCCCCGTCAACGACGAGATCGATGGCCGTTATGTAACTGCTGTCGTCCGAGGCGAGATAGAGCACCGCAGCCGCAATATCCTTGGTAACCCCGAGGCGCGCTAACGGAACCTGCGAAACGAAGAAGTCCCTCGCCTCGGCAGGAATTCCCGCCGAGGCCCCCGAGTCTATCACCCCCGGACTCATGCTATTCACCCGGATTTTGCGATCCTTCAAATCGGTTGCCCAGCTTCGCGCGAACGACCTGACCGCCGCCTTGGCAGCCGCGTAGATGCTTATTCCCGCATATCCCTTGAGGTGCGACGCCGAGGCGTTGAGGATGATAGAACCGCCGTCGCGCATCAAGGGCAGCGCCTTTTGTACGGTGAACAGCGTACCACGGACAATGAGATTGAGTGTATCGTCAACCAACTTCTCCGTCATTGATCCAATCGGATGGCCGACTTCTCCGTTCCCGGCGCTGGCGAAGATGATGTCAATGTGGCCCTTTTCGGATTTCACCGTCTCGTAGAGTCGGTCGAGATCCGACAGATTGGCGGAGTCGGCGCGAACGCCGGTCACATTGCGGCCAATCGCCTTTACCGCCTCGTCGAGTGCCTCTTGCCGCCGACCGGTAATGAACACATAAGCCCCCTCTTCGACGAACAATTTCGCCGTTTCAAGCGCCATCCCGCTCGATCCGCCCGTGATGACCGCAACTTTACCGTCTAACTTTCCCATGACTTTTCCTTTCGTGATGTCGCACTGCGCATCTATTTCAATTTGCACAAATATGCGGTATCATGCTTTATACGGAACACCGTTCCACTTATAGATTTCAGTATATGGAACACTGTTCCACTTGTCAAGGGGATTTATGCGAGCCGACGCAAAAAAAAATTACGACCATCTCCTTGCGGTTGCGCGCGATGTCGTCGCCGAGCATGGGGCCGATGCGTCCATGCGCGACATCGCCCGGCGGGCCAACATTGGGTTGGCTACTCTGTTTCGCCATTTCCCGACACGAGAAGCCTTGTTCGAGGCGTTGCTGCACATGAGTGTCCATGCACTAACGCAGCAGGCCGCCGAACTCGAAACGTCGAGTCCACCAGATGAAGCGTTGGTGTCTTGGTTTCGTGAAGCGGTGGCGTTCACGCATAGCTATAGCGGCGTTTGCGACTTGCTGGCGAGTGCCCACGCGGATCCTAACTCCGCGCTTTACGCTTCAAGTACCTCGCTACGGTCAGCGGGCACGCGCCTCTTGCTCCGTGCGCAAGCCGAGGGTACGGCGCGCGCCGATATGGATGGAGTGGACTTGTTCGCCTTGATGTCGGCGCTCGGCTGGCTGGTCGGCCAGCCCGGATTCGCGCCCCGGGGAGAGCATCTCTTTCACCTTATTACGAGCGCCATCCTGACAAATCGGCCTAACAGCGATGTCGATGTTAAGAAGGCAACGTAATATCGTGTCGGGAGTGTTGAGTGCGCAGGCGCGCCGCCGTCACGTCGTCGCGGTCGCTTGGCTCAAATCGGGATACCGGGCCATCAGCGGGCCGAGGGCGAACAGAACGCGGGCGCGGTTCGCTTCGTCGCTTCGATCTACGCGACACGCTCGGCGTGTCCACGTTTTTTCACGCAACAAATACGAGCCATCAAACCCACATGTAAATGGAATCCGCCAAAGAAATCAGTGTGCTTTTTTTGCGCAAATGTCCATCCAGCCCACAAAAATGGGTGATTGATGCAGCGCCCATCGGTTCGATTGCTGTGGACAAAACACCCCAAAACGCGATATACTGTATTCATAGTCACGAATGAAGCGGCCCGAAAGTCGGGCGCGAGCATTGCGTGGCTTTTTTGCTATTTGCCGGTTTTTGCTTTCCCTTTGTTCTCGAAAGGCCGCCTCAATGCCGCTCCAGCACTTGCAAGAACACAAAGAACCGCCTGCCCCGCCGCGCACATTCGCGCCGCAGGAAGTCCCGCCAAAGGCCGTTCTATAAGAAGCGCCGCCGCGCTATGATGCCGCCGCCGTCAAGCAGATCATCGCGTTTGGCGAGCAAATGCAGATCCAGCACCGCCAAACCTTGATACCGCAGGCAACCGATCTTGGCGGCTCCTATGACCTCCTTGACGCGCCGTCACGCCGTTCCTGCGGGCACGACCCCGTCGCACGGCTCCAATCCCACAAGCGTTCGTCCTTGCAGTGAACGCCCCAATACAAACAAAACCGGCCCGGGCGCACTAATGCGCCCGGGCCGGTTTCGCTCAGGTGGTCTTTACTTGCCGGGGACGCCGTTGCGCCAAAAATAGTAGTAGCGGACGCCGCCGACGGTGGCGTTGGCTCCCGTGGTATCGCCGTTGACATTGTTTCCGCGCTTGAACCACTTGGAATGGCCGTCACAAAACGCATAAATCGCGCCCTCGTTATGCCGCCGGGTCACGCCGTTGGTATTGTTGCTGGTCGTCTTGGGTGGGTTGGGCGTGCCATTGGCGTCCCACGAATCGCCGCCGGTCGGCGTCGCCGTCCCGATGTCGAGGGTCGCGTCGTTGTTCGACCCGACACTTCGGCTGCGGCGCTCCCCGAACATAATGGTGTCTGCGGGCGACTTGACATCGGCCAAAGGAACCGCCTCGAGGGAACTGTCAGGTATATTACCCCCCCCCCAATTCGCTTGGCCGGATATTCCATTGCCGGTCGGGTAATAGCTGATGAAAATGACGCGGCCCGGCCCCGAGGCGGGCAAACCATTGGCATCTTTGAAAATAGTGTAACGCCCCGACGGCGAGTTGTCGTCGGTGTCGTCGTCGGGGCAGTGCAGCACGCCGTCGCTTTTAAGATAGGGCAGTATCCGTTCAAACATGGCAAGGCGTGGGTTGAGCGGTGGAAGAATACTGGTATTGGGTGTCCCGTTGGGGGGCATCATCTCGTCGTAGTCCTGCGAGTACATGATGACCGCAAGCGCGATTTGCTTGGTGTTCGATAAGCAGGCCGCCTGCCGCGCTTTTTCGCGGGCTTGGGCAAATACGGGAAACAGGATGGCAGCAAGAATCGCTATGATGGCGATGACGACTAAGAGTTCAATCAGCGTTAAACCCCGATGCGGCTCGCGGGCGGAGACCTGAGGATTTTCGCGGGGTGAAGGCGGAGCCAGCGCGGTTCGTGCACTCCGCTCTGCTTGATTTATCCCCGCCCCGGTTCGTATCTTTGCCAGAAACGACATTTACAACGCGCATTTAGTTCTTCCTCCAAGAAGATTTTCCACCGTCATGATGGGTTGTCACAACTCCCGATAGGTTAAGACAATGTTAAATTACCTTATTTTTTCTCCTTTGGGATAGCCCGTGCGCGCGGACATTGCCGAGACCGCAGTTGTTTCCGAATAGTCGCTTTGCCTGTCGCCTTGTTATAATGTCATTTTTGTCGGTACGGGTCAATAAAAGCACCTGGCGCTGATGGACATGTCAAAGCCCTTGCGCCACTTTCCGTATTCAACAACTGCACCGCGCCGTCGAGCAAAGCCACCTTCGCTTACAAATAGTGTTTGAATAAGACCGCTGCATTTTGGCAGCGGCCTTTTCCTTTTGCGATGTCGATTTTTCGCATTTCCATCATCACATCGCAGGTGCGTTTGGCCGCAGCCGAATCCGCGTTGGTAATTTACGGCGGCAGTTTGACGCCTTTGACACGTTGACAAGCGCGAACCAAAACCTATTCAAGTGGGGTTGCTTTTTGCCTTGTGTATGGTATGCTACTTAAAGTTCCTTTGCCGGACTGGCAAGGGGCGTTTTCGGGCGGTTGGCTCAGTGGTAGAGCATTACCTTCACACGGTAGGGGTCGGGGGTTCGAATCCCTCACCGCCCATAAATCTCTTAGCAGTTGCGCCCTGCTAATAGATATTCGTTCTTAGCGTCGGACAATTTGCACGGGTTTGGCGGCCAATTCCACAAGGAAAACGCCCCAAAATGCAAAATAGAGCACTACCCTCCCCAAAATCGCACGAACTCCGAACCGTTCCAAAACGCCGCGTCCTGAGCAAAAAAGCCCATGCGCCGTACTCGCCTCCCCCACCCAAAGACTTCATTTCGCTTGCCAATCTGCCGGGCGCGCTCGGTTCATGGATCGCCGACAACCGCTCGGGGACGAGTACAGGCAGGACAGCGGCGCGGCATAGTTTAAAACAGCGGGCGAAAGCAAAGCAGACTGGTGATATTTTCACCGGCCTGCTTTGAATTTTGCGGTGCGCTGCAATAGAACGCACTTAAAACTGTAAGACTGCTTACTGCAAAATGTGGGTAGGATTGGCGGCGGCGTTGGAACACGCTTGGTCAGTGTCCACCGGACTGATTACATAAGCGACCGTGCCCGCCGGGCATACCGGTATACTGCGAATGTACGCGGTCGATCCAAACAGATTGGCCGATGACGGCGTAGCGGTTCCCGCCGCTTTGGTGTCCATCGCCCACTGCTGTTTGGCGGCTTGAATTTGCTGCAAGTTGGAAACGCACGATTTGGTGCGGGCGGAATCACGGGCTTTAACGAAGTTGGGAACCGCGATGGCAAGCAGAATACCGATGATCAGAACGACGATCATGATTTCAATAAGCGTGAAACCACGGTTGCTATGGCGCAAGGCCTTCTTGCGGCCCACAATCGTTAGAAGCGACGACGGAGACATTAATAATTCCTTGAGTACGTGCTTGAGACAGCCCCGGATGGGTGTCGTACCGCACGTCTTTTGCGTTTAAGTTGAGCCATACTTAGAATGGAATTTCACATCAGAGATGAAAACGCAAAACAGGCATCACGCCATGGCGAACTTTTAATCGAACCAAAGTGGAATCAAAGCAGCAATAGTTAGGCAGGATAATTATTCCGCACCGAATAATTTAGCCGTGCCAGACCGCCAAAAACGAACTTGAATAGAGCACTACACTACCCGAAAAATCGCGCTTGTCGCCGACCCGTTTTTCTCACAAATGAGGCGTTTTCTTCACAAAATGAACGATTACCTTCACACGGTGGGGTCGGGGGTTCGAATTCCTCACCGCCCATTTTTCTAACAGTCGTTGCTCCCTTCCTGCAAAAATTCCCGCTTGCTTACTATGCGATTTGCACCGGTTTTTCCGAAAATTCCACGCACTATATGGCAATCGGCGCGCTGCGGACGGCGCGCCACTTAAATTATTCCGCGCGGAATAATCGCTTCGTTTGTCGAACCTAATCGCAACTATGGATGCTCAGGCACTACTTGCGGTACTTGGAACGGCGGCGGGCGTGGTGAGCGCATACTACGCCTTTTTGCAGCACCGGAAAAGCCGCGTCCCAGAAACGAGCAACCCGCTCGACGGTTCGCCCGCACCAAAACTCTGGTCAGCGGCAGTGGATAAAGCCATCGCCACCTTTCGCAACGGGCGCAGGGAATGCACGGTGGAAATGGTCGAGCAGAAAAATTTCGATAAGCCGTTCGAGCAGTTCAGCACCTCGGAGTTGGTTTTGCACGTCAAATATCTGGATGCGGGCGACGGCGACGATGCGGGCCTGACGCATCGATTTGAGCTGAAGATCAACAAAGCGGGCGATATTTTGGAAATGCAAAGCAAAGGGAAGCGCAAAAGCGACCGCGAAAAGTTTCGTTAAAAACCCGTAGTCCTTCAAGCGTTACTCCGCGCCGAATAAATGGTAACGTGTCGGTCTTACCGAAAGATAAAGAAATGTCCCAAAAACAACAGATCGCATCACACGATGCCGGTGTCGCGCCGGGCGGCGAGTTAGCGGAGTTAGCTGGTTCCTTTGAACAGGAACAACGCCCGTCGTTCAAAACGGTCACGCCCAAACCGCTTAAAGATTTTCCCCTCACGACGGGCGCGGGAACGTTCGTGCCCGCAAGCAGTGTTTTTGGCTTTCGCCTGCTGGCTCTTCTCGCCAAAGGAGAAGCCCCCGCGTCCAAAAACGTTTTTCTATCGCCGCTCAGTTTGTCGCTCGCCCTTGCAATGGTTATGGACGGCGCGGGAAGCGCGACGCGCACGCCGATGCAAAAGGCGCTCGGGTACAAGCCAAGCGATTCCCCTTCCGCCATCGACGCCGATGTGAAGGCGTTTTTGGCGCGCTATCAAGGCAAACAAATTTCGCCCGGTGTCGCGGCGGCGATTGCCAGCGCCCTTTGGCCCAATACTTCCCTTCCGCCCAATCTGGGCCACCTTGCTCCGACCTACGCCGCCCACGCCCAGCAAACCTTCGGGGCGTCCGTGCGGGCCGTCGATTTCGCCAGCGCGTCGGGGGCGCAGCAGGTCAATGCGTGGACAAAGGAACACACGCGCGGCAAAATCGTCTCCATCCTGCCCAACATAGCGATGCCCAGTGCCGCTCTTGTGCTGACCAACGCCGTGTATTTTAAGGCCAAGTGGAACCAAAGTTTTCAAGCCGAAAACACGCAGCCCGGTTCGTTCACGCTCGGCTCCGGTCAAAAAGTGACGCTGCCTATGATGCGGCAAACCGACCATTTTTCCTACCAAAAAGGCAGCGGCTTTCAAGCCCTGCAACTCCCGTATGACGACGGGCGGTTCAGTCTGCATATTTTGCTGCCCGATGCGGGCGTCGGTTTGCAAACGTTCGCGCAGAAACAACTTGCGTCGGCGGCTCAGTGGAACCAGTACTTAACGCATTTCACGAACGCCAAAGTCGCCCTCAAATTGCCGCGCTTCAAATTGGAATACGACGCAGGCGAACTTGTGCCGTCGCTATCCGCTCTTGGCATGGCCTCCGTTTTCGATTCCCACGCCGACTTCCGCCCAATGGGCTATCGGGCCGCGTTTGTCAATTCGGTGCGTCACAAAACGACGCTCGTTGTCGATGAGGAAGGCTCGGAAGCAACCGCCGTCACGGCGATTCCAATGGTCGGATCGGCAATGCACCGTCCCGAACAAATCGTTTCGTTTGTGGTGGATCGCCCGTTCGCCTGCGCCATCCGTGACAACGCGACCGGCGCGCTGCTGTTTGTCGGACTTATCGCCGCCCCCGAAACCGTGTAACGCAGTGGACATTTCGCCAACCGGGCAAAGGGTACTTATCTACCTTTATACTTCCATTTTCGTCGAGGCCGACCAATGGGGTTACGCCGACCCCGCTATCAATGGCATTGATTGCAAGCGATGGGCGACGGAAAAAGGGATTGACGCGCAGGATCTAATAACCACGCTTGAAGATTTGTATGCCGCAGGTTTTATCCGCGTGCTGCTTTTTGACGGCGCGGTTGACGCAGGCCTGCTGCCTTATGGCATTGAGGTTGTGGAAGCGCGGGGCTTAGCCGCCCCCGACGTTATCGCCAGCCAAAAAGCTGTGCGCTTCAAAATGCTGGACACGCTCGCCACGCACCGTCAAGAAAGTCTAAAGGGGATGCGCACCACGGATTTGGAGAAAGCCACAGGCATACCCCGTTTCGCTTTGGACAACAATGGGTGGTATTTGGACAGGATCGGTTTCATCAACCAATCGGAAAACCATTTGAAAATCACGGACAAGGGCGTTGCTGAAGCGTCGCCGAGCCAAAGTACCGGCTCGTGAAGACGCGCAGCGCAAATATTAGAAAGATTTGATATGGCAGTCCGCATGGCAGTCCGCCGATATGTTGTTCAACTCAAAGCCGCAAAACCGTTTACCGTGGAAGCCGAATCGGTATTCGTTGCCAACCCCGGCTTCGTGTTTCTCATGAAGGGCGGCGTTGCCATTGGCGCATTTCCGCGCGAAACCGTGGAGTACATCGTCGAGGAAAGCATAGCGGCGACGGTGACCCAAGCACGTATGGGTCAGGGGTAATAGAAAAAGTCGCTTCTTCGTTACGCTGATCATACATAATAATGTAATCTTGTGAAGGCGGTTACGCCATCCCGGCAAAAATGCTTGACATTGTTGCCGAACTTGCATTATATTTTGAACCAAGTCAAAGGAGGCCCATTGATGCGTAACGCTACTCGTTTTTCTTCCCGTGCTTCTTCCCTGTTCGGCCTATGCGCCCTCGGTGCGGCGCTTTTTGCCGCTGCCGCGCCCGCCGCCAAAGCCCAAACAACGCTTGCGGAGTTCAACCCCGGCGGCGGCCCCGGCACTGGCGGGTACGTCGGGCAATCGTTCACGCTTTCGGGCGTCACGGGCGGTTATACCAATATCACCTTTAATTTCTACGACACCGCAGGAGCGCCGTCCGCCCTCGGAACTGGCTTCTTGTTTAGTTCCAATTATAGTGTCATTCCATCTGGGCTTAGTAATGCTGCGTCACTACCCGCCTACTACGGCTATCTTGGGCAAGCGACCGCCGCGAATGGCGTTTATAGTTTCGGCAGTTCGGTCGTTTTAGAGGGTGGGAAGCAGTACTACTTTTACGAGAATGCTTTTATGCCCGCCACCTCTTACACCGGCGGCTTTCCCTACACGCAGAATGGCGTTTATCAGGGTTTTGTTTCTTTCACAGCCGCAGCAGACAGCCCCTTCATGAGCACGGGGCCGAGGGGGGCCAGCGCCAACTTTCGGGTGACGGGAACTGCGGTTGGTTCTGCCGTTCCTGAACCGGGCGTGTGGGTGACGGCGGCCTCGCTTGGGGGAACCACGGCGTTTGGCTTGCTGCGCGGTCGGCGGCGCACCAGAGCGCAAAAGTAAAACGGCGTTTGTGGCTGGGCGAGGCGACATCGTCTCGCTTACCCAACGTCAAAAAAGGCGGCCCCGATTGGGGCCGCCTTTTTTGCTTTGCGCCTTCTGGTTTAGCTTGTGGCGCGGGCGAAACGCTGGGCGACGACGCCGCTGACGGCGGCAATGGCTTTGTCACGGGTCGCGCCGGATAATTGCTGCGTATCCGCACCGGCTAAAAGATGTAGTAGGGCGGGCGCACTGCCGCGCCAGCGATTTTTGTCCGGTTCATACCATGACGTGACCGTAATGCCCCGTCCGCCGACTTCCACACGAATGCGTTCAAACTGTTGTACCGCTTCCAGCATCGTCGTTTTCCTTTCACCGAACCGTGTGCGTCCGCCGCTTCTTGGCAGCGAACGATTAAAATAAAAGCCCGCGCTTCCCCGTAGTATTAGGGATGCGCGGGCTGTTTCCATTTATCCGGCTAACGGACTGCCAGCCGGTTTAGGATTACCAGCGGCCCCCGCCGCCACCACCGCCGGAGCGACCACCACCGCCGCCGTAGCCGCCGGAACGACCACCACCACCACCGCTCCGCTCTTCGCGGGGCTTGGCTTCGTTGACGGTCAGGTTGCGACCGTCAAGCGCGTAGCCGTTAAATTTGGCAATCGCGGCCTGCGCTTCGGCGTCGTTGGGCATGTCCACAAAACCGAAGCCTTTGGATTGACCGGAATACTTGTCTTCGACGATGGTCGCGTCGGTGACCGTGCCGACCGAGGCGAACAAATTGCGCAAACCGTCGTTGTTGCTGTTGAAGGAAATTCCTCCGACATAAATTCTCATGAACTGTTCCTGTTTACTCCCCGAAAAATAGTGCTGCAAACAAGGAAGAAGAAACAGGTTCAAGGAACGGGGGATTGAATTCCGCGCGAAAAGCTGCAAATCAGAACTTGGATACCTGCGGAAGGGGAGGTCTTTCCGCGCAGGGCACAATGCAGTATACCACGGTCTTGCCGATTTTCGCGGAAACGGAAAACAAAACGAGAATTGACTGCCGTAAACCCCGCTACAATAATTTCGTCGCGCGATTTATGGCCTTGTGGCCTTTTTCACTTGTGGAAAATACCACGCAATAAATGCGCATAAACGGTGAAGTCGCCCGGCAAGCAAGCATTCCAATTAGCAGCGTGCATTTCACAACCATTCAACAACGCCGTGAAATGCGCAGGAGGAAAAGCCGATATGATGTGGAACGAAACGAGGGGCGCGGCGCGTCTGCGCGGGTTGGTCGGGAGTGTGCTGATTGTGGGCGCGGCGATGAGTGCCTTGAGCGGCTGTGGCAGCGGGGGCGGATCTACCCCTACCCCGCTCCCGACACCCACCGCGACCCCGACACCTACGCCAACGCCGACACCCACCGCGACCCCGACACCTACGCCAACGCCGACACCCACCGCGACCCCGACACCTACGCCAACGCCGACACCCAGCGGCGACGTGCGCGACGCTCCCGCCCAGTTGTTCGGGCAATGGCGGCTCGTTTCGGTTTCGGGCGGCATTGTGGGCAACGGGTATCCCTTCACACCGGGAACCGATTTTGTGACGTTCAATCAAAACGCCACGTTTTCCCGCGTGGAGCGCGGGCAAGCAACGCAGGGCACGTATAGCGTAACCAGCCGCAGTACCATCTTCAGCGAATCCAAATCGCCCGTCGTTACCTATAGCACGACGACACAACCCGAGATCGTTACCCAAATCAGCGACACGGAGCTTGTGCTTTCCGACGAATCCACCGACGGCTACTTGCGCCGTTACGAGCGCGTTGTCAACACTGCCAATTAAGCCCAAGTCCAACGCAACTATAGCCCCGGCACTCTGCGACTGCTGGGGCTATAGTTGCGTTGGCGCACGCGGGCCGCTATATGTCAGCCTTCTTCGTCCCGAACGTTTTTGTCGAATTTGTGTGGGGCCGGTAAATAATTTTTCGCAGCCTTTCCGTATCCGAGGTAAAGCGCGGAGGTTCGTTTTTCGTGCAGGGCGGCGACATTGGTACAATCGGGAATCAAAGGCGCGGCAGTGCGAAAGAGGCAAAACAATGAGTTCATGGGTGCGGAACATGGAAGCGGTGACGCTTTTCGTCGAAGACTTGACTGCGGGCAATGAGTTTTATCAATCGGTTTTCGAGTTGCCCGTGTTTTATGAAGACCCCGATTCGGTCGTGTTCAAGTTCGGGGACATGCTCGTCAACTTACTGCAAATCGCCCAAGCGGACGAACTCATCGCCCCCGCGCAAGTGGCAAATCAAGCGGCGGGAAACCGTTTCGTTTTCACGATTGGCGTCGAGGACGTGGACGCGCGGTGCGCTCTGCTGTCCGAAAAAGGCGTCACCTTCTTAAATGGGCCGATAAATCGACCGTGGGGCATCCGAACCGCAAGCTTCAAAGACCCCAACGGGTATATCTGGGAAATCGCGGGCGCGATCCCAAAGTCGGATAGTGCGTAAATTTAGCGCGTGACGACGAGCGGGCCGCCCCATGCAAGCATTCCGCCGTCCATCGTGGTGACGTTTGTGAAACCCTGTGTGAGTAAAAAGCGGGCGGCGGCGTCCGACGTTTGCCCGCGCTCGCACACGAGAATGACCGCATCGTCGGCGTCCAGTTCGCGCTCGAAGCGGTCGGCGAAATCGCCAGCGGGCAGCGATATGGCGTCTTTGATGTGGCCCTTGTGAAAATCGCGCGGCTCACGCACATCGACCAGAAAAATCTCCTCGTCGCCGCTGTTTAATCGGGCCGCCACTTCGTCAGCGGTTTGTGTTTGCACCGCATTTTGTGTTGCTTCACTCATGGCTTTTAGTGTATCCGATGCCCTGCCGCGCAATTTACGGCTCTATGTTTTGCCGTAAATCGGCGGGTACGAAGCGACTCAAATGCGCGACGTTCGTTGTTGCGACAATGAAATCTGTCGTCGGAAGTTCCAAATCAAGGGCTTGGGCTGCCAAAATCACATCCACATCTAACCGCTTGGGGTCGGAAGTTGGTTGCCCCGATTGTCGCGCCTGCGCCCATAAAGCAGCGGCGCGCAGCATAACGGGCGTTGTTAGAGGTAAATATCGCGTGTTTTCTTTAAGGGCGTTCAAATGCGCCAAACCGCGCGTTTTATTGGCTCGCAAAAGTTCGCGTCGCAGTTCATAATCCACAACCTCTGGCAGGCAAACGGTGTTTCCCGCAGCATCGCAACGCGAAAGCCACTCGTTGATGGCAAGCACTTCGGGAAGGTTATTCGGATTCGTGAGCAATCCTGCGGGTGACGAATCCAGCACGATAAACCGGTTCACGGAAACAGAAGCCTTTCGCCGGTTGCCGCGCGGTTTGCGTTCAGGTTGCGCTTAAATTCGTCCAGTTCAGCTTGCGCGGCTTGCAGTTCCGCTTCGTCGGTTGTTTCGTCTTCCTGCCGCCATTGCTCCACAAGCGCGGACAAACCGCTTTGCGTCGGCAGGGGAATTTTTGGCTGGGGCGGTGGCGCGTTTTTACCGCCCCGGTCGCGCAAAAATTCGGCGAAGTCGAGGACTTCCTGCTGCTTGTCGCTTGGCAGGCTTTGGACGGCTTCCACAAGGGCTTCGGTGAGGCTCATAGTGCGGGTTCCTTTGCGCTTATTTTACACCGCCCGTCCAACACTAAAACTTGATGACGGAGCGGATGACGTTGCCTTCTTCCATTGTGTGGAAGGCGGCTTCCACGTCTTCGAGGCCGATGGTTTGCGTGACCATGCTGTCCAAATCCAGTTTGCCCTGCAAGTAGAGTTGGGCGAGCAGCGGGAAGTCGTGGGACGGCAAAGCATCGCCGCAGTGGCAGACGCGGAGGGCGGCCTTGTTCCAGTAGACGCCAGTCGCCATGTCGCCCAAGTTCAGGTTCACGGAATCGGTCGCGGCGGGGAAGCCGATGGTCGTTGCCGTGCCGCCGTAGGAGAGCATTTTAATCGCCTGCTCGGTACATAGCGGAATGCCGGTCGCTTCAAAGGCGAACTCCACGCCGCCGTCCCAGCCGTCTTCGGTTAGGGCGCGCACTTGCGCCACGGGGTCGCCGTCTTTGGCATTAACCAAATCGGTCGCGCCGAAGTTTTTGGCCCATTCCAATTTGGTCGGGTTCACATCGACCGCTATAATCTGCTTGGCGTTCATGAGTTTCGCGCCCTGAATGACCGAAAGGCCAACGCCCCCACAGCCGATGACCGCGACGCGCGAACCGGCCCAAACGGGCGTCGTGTTCATCGCCGCACCCACTCCCGTGACGACCCCGCACGCGATAAGGCACGCTTTATCGAGCGGCATCGCTTCGGGCATTTTAATCGCGGCTTTGGCGTGGACAATCGTGCGTGTGGCGAATGTGCCACAGCGTAAGACTTGCGAGCACACCGCGCCGTCGGATTTTCGGTGGATGCGCGGGCCGGGCCGAAGCGCCATGTAGCAGTGGCGCGGATCGCCGCGCCGACAGGCGGGGCACTGTTCGCATGGGGCGCGGTACGCAATCACGACCGGGTCGCCGGGTTTCAAATGCGTCACGCCTTCGCCGACCGCTTCGATGTAGCCCGCGCCTTCGTGGCCCAGCACAATCGGGAACGCCATCCCGTTGCCTTTGAGATTTTTGACCGTCAAATCGGTGTGGCACACGCCCGACGCGGCGAGTTTGACCAGCACCTCGTTGGGGCCGGGTTCGTCCAAAACAATGTCGATAATTTCCGCGTCTTTGCCCGCCTCGGTTAAAACGGCGGCTTTTCCTTCGTAGGCCATAAATGGGGTTCCTGCGGCGCGTTGCCCGCGCCTTTTTGATGATTGCTTACAGTGTACCCCGCAGTAAAGCGAACTTGGGAATGTGTAAGAAAAGCCCGCGCAGGCTATAAACGTTTCGGCGCGAAAAGAGCGCATTAGATTTAGGACAAATTTTACAAACCCATGAACGCAGCAGAAAATCCCGTTGAGGCCTATCCCAAGCCCGACTTTCCCCGGCAACCGCAGGAAGTCCCCGGCCTTGCCAGCAAAATGACGCCCCTCCCCGACCACGGCGAAACCTCGTACAAAGGGTCGGGAAAATTGACCGGCAAAAAGGCACTCATTACCGGCGGCGACTCCGGCATCGGTCGCGCGACCGCGATTGCGTTTGCCCGTGAAGGGGCCGACGTGGCGATTAACTATTTGCCGGTCGAAGAATCCGACGCCAAAGAGGTGATTGCTTTAATCGAAACCGAGGGCCGAAAAGCCATTGCGCTTCCCGGTGACATCACAAACGAGGCGTTTTGCCAGTCGCTCGTCGAGGATGCCGTTTCGCAACTGGGCGGGTTGGATATTTTGGTCAACAACGCGGGCAAGCAGCACGCCGTCGATGCCATTGGGGACGTGACGACCGAGCAGTTCGACGAAACGTTCAAAACCAACGTCTACGCGATGTTCTGGATTACCAAAGCCGCCGTGCCGCATTTGAAAGCGGGCGCGAGCATCATTAATACGTCGTCTATCCAAGCGTTTCAACCGTCGAAAAATCTGCTGGACTATGCGCCTACCAAAGCCGCGCAGGTTGCCTTTACTCGCGCGCTTGCCAAGCAACTTGCCGAAAAAGGTATTCGCGTGAACGCCGTCGCCCCCGGCCCTTACTGGACGCCGTTGCAGGTTTCGGGTGGACAGCCGCAGGATTCCATCGAAACCTTCGGGAGCGAAACCCCGATGGGCAGGCCGGGTCAGCCCGTGGAAATTTCACCGGTATATGTGCTTCTTGCCTCCGATGCGGCAAGTTACACGACCGGTCAAACCTATGGCGCGACCGGCGGCATGGGCGAGCCGTAGGTTGAAGAAGGCACCCCAATAATGGGGGTTCTGAAACGCCATCGCCGATAGTCATGGAATGGTGCGGCTTTGAGAAGCTTGCTCAGAACCCCCATTATTGGGGGGCAGGGGGGCTTAACTTACGCAAAACGGTGACCAGCAAGCGGGCCAAGTTCTCGGGCGCGGCTTGGTGCATGATTTCAAAGCCGTGCGAGTTGTCAGCCCCGAAGGCGAGCGTAATCGGGCGGGCGCATAAGCCCTGCGACGCCGAACACGAGGCGTCCGAGCCGCCCCGCGACAGCGCGTGAAAGTGCGGCGATAGACCGGCGTCTTTGGCGGCGTCGGCGACCAAATCCAGATCGTCGGGGCGCATGGTGGAGTAGCCGTCGGATACCCAAACGGTCGGGTTTGCGTCGATAGGAAACGGGTCGTCGGGCGTCGTAGGGCCGATTTCAAGCGCGACACACACGGGCGGGCCGCCCAAATTTCGCAGCAAAAACAAGGCCCCTTCCCCGCCGACTTCCTCGCTCGTCGTCACGGCGAAGCACACGCGGAAGTTTGCGGGCAGCGAGTTTTCTTTCAATGTTTGCAAGGCAAGAAGCCACGCGACAATATCGGCGCGGTCGTCCAAAAAGTACGAACCGATTAAATCGCCGCCAATGGGAAACAGCGTGCGCCGACTGCGGGCAAGGCACACGCGACTTCCGGGTCGGACGCCTTTTTCCGCTAACTCCGCGCCCGTTAAACCCGTCACGATGCGGGCCATGTCCCATGAGGGAACGTTGCCGTTGCGGGCCTGCTGAATAACGGACGCGGGATGGCTCGTATGGATGCCGCCGAACCCCAAAACGCCGGGCACGAATGCGCCCCCCGACGCCAAAATTTCGACCGGCCCTTCGCCCCATTTCCACGGGTGCGCGCCGCCCAAAGCCGACACCGATAAAACGCCGTCCTCTGCGACGCGCGTCACCATGAGCGCGATCTCGTCCAGATGCGCGGTCACGACGACATCGGGCGGGCCGGGTTTGTCGTCGCCCAGAAAAACGAAGCGGTTGTTTTTGGCGTCGGTTTGTAGTGTGAAACCAAGTGCCTTGGCGCACTCTGCGACCCAATCGGCGACTGCATTTTCCTGTCCGGGCGGGCCGGGAAGCGCGACCAAATCCGCGAGCATTTCGAGCGGCGACGGCAGTTTGCTCAACGGGGCGCGGTTTCCAGCCAGTCCACGTGCGGCGATGGGGGCGCATCATTTGTTTGATCGATGGGAATGAGGCGGGACAAATGCGACGCTTCGAGCAAGCACATGAGCGGCGCGGGCACGCGAACACAAAACGTCACGCCCATCATACGGGCGACGCTTGCAATCGTCACCAAACTGTCGAGCGCGGCGGGATCGGGGCTTTCCGCGTCGGTCAGGTCGATACACAGATGCGGCGGACGTGCGCCAATCGCGGTAAAAGCCTCGTCGCGGACTTGCGAAAGCGTGACCGCATTGAGCGCGCCGACAAAATGCAGCGTGGTTTGCCGGTCGCACACAGTTTTGCTGACGCTCAGTTTGCTGACGCACGAAACGTCGCTTGCCGCTGGAATGGGCGGTTTGGTTGGACGCGGGCTTTGCGAGCGCCCAAGCAGTGCGGCGGCGATTTCCGCCCCGCTCGGAACGGAAGATTTTTTCGTCGTAGCGGAGGTTGCGGGTTGTGCGGCGCGACGGGCGCGCGGGCGAGGGGGTGAGCTAACCATGCGATGCGTCTCCAGTGAGCCGTCCGGTGGCTGCGGCAGTTGGTTCGTTCCAACGACCAATACCGGGCATGGTATTTATCATACCAGAAAAAAGGGCGATTTCAGGATTTTGGCGCATTCTTTTTTACGAACCGGGGTCAAGCAGGGTACAACAAGATACTGCCTTGTTTCGGACGCAAACGTCGCAAGTATTTCAATCTTTGTACCCAGCAGGCAGGCGAGGGATAAACTTTATGAAAACCAAACCGGCATTGTGGGCGGTGGTGGGCGTGCCCGTGTTGTTTTTGCTGCTGCTCGCGGGAAGCGTGCGCGGCCTGTCCTATCTTAGCAATCCGTCCGGCGACGGCGTGCCCGTCCGAAACGGGTCACCGGAAAATTTTGCGCCTGCCCAGCCGATGCAGCCCGCCGATCCGAAAACCGCAGCCGAGATAAAAAAAGTGGCGGGCGGGCAAATCGCGGCCTTCCAGAAGCGCAACTATAAAGAAGCCCTTCGGTTCGCGCAGCCCATTTTTCAAAAACAATCGACGCCAACTCAGTTCGGGGAAATGATCGAAAGCGGCTACAACGAACTGACCACGGCGAAAACCGTCACCCTCGACGCCCCGACCCTTTCTCCCAACGGCGAAACGGCGCAAGTTACCCTTGTAACAAAAGACGCGCAAAACCACGAAACGCGCTTTTTGTATATTCTCAGCCGGGACGCCGCGCCCCCCGCGCAAAGTGGTGAAAAACCGGTAGGGAGCACGTGGCGCGTTTCCACCTGCGTTCGCCTCCCGAAAACACCCATGCCCCCGCCCCGCCTGCACGAGGCGTAGAAACAATCGGCAAAAAACCGGGTGCTTACTCGGATTCGGGGTAGGAGCCTAAAATCGTCACGAACAGCGACTGCTCTTCCAATTTTTGCAGTGCGCGCTGGACGGCCTCTTCCTGTCGGTGGCCTTGAAAGTCAATAAAGAAAACGTATTCCCACGGCATCTGCTTGGTCGGGCGCGATTCGATCATGGTCAAGTTGACGTTTTCACTCTCGAACGCGGCCATCGCACGCATGAGCGATCCGGCTTTGTGGCGCACGGAAAAGAAAATACTGGTTTTGTCCCGACCGGACGGGCGCGGCTCGTTTTGCCCGATGACCAAAAAGCGGGTTCGGTTGTGCGGCGAATCTTCGATGTGCTGGGCGACGAGCGGCAGGTTGTTGATTTCAGCCGCGATGTCGGTCGTAATCGCGGCCCCTTCCGAATCCACGACCGCCATTTGAGCGGACTTGCTGTTGCTGCTCACGTCCACGATTTCGGCTTTGCCTAAATGCTCGCGCACCCAGCCCCGCGACTGGGCCAGCGACTGCGGATGGGCATACAATCGCTTGACGTTTTTGAGGCTTCCAGCCCGCGTGGCGATGTTGTGAACGACGGGCACAAACACCTCGGCGCAGATTTTAAGGTTCGTTTGACTAAACCTATCGAGCGATAAAGCAACGACGCCTTCGGTCGAATTTTCCACCGGCACGACGCCATAGTGCGCGGCCCCGCGTTCCACAGCATCGAAAACATCGGGTATAGTATCAACGGCTTTCGGCTCGGACGACGACCCGAATTTGAGCAGCGCGGCGCGGTGCGAAAACGTTCCGGGCGGGCCTAAATAGGCGATTTGCAGCGGCGTTTCGAGTGCCCGCGAAGCGGAAATAATCTCGCGGTAAATGGCCTGAATCGCTTCGGTCGGCAACGGGCCTTGATTTAACTCCGCCAGCCGGTCGAAAATTTGCCGCTCGCGCTCGGGCGAAAAATACTGCGTCGAGGTTTTGGCCTTGCTGTGCCCGACCTGAAGCGCGATGTTCGCGCGCTGCGAAAGCAGTTCAAGAATTTGGCTGTCCAAAGCGTCGATACCGGCGCGCAGTTCGGGAAGTGACGGGGCCGAAGCGTCGGGGGCGGCGGGGATGTTTTCGGAAGACATAAGCGGAAATGGGAAGCAAACGCGCCGTTCGGAACGGCGCGAAATAATTTTTGTCAGTATATCACGGGGCCGCTTTTGCTCGGCCCGGTTGATATGCTAACAAGCGAAATTTAGTAGATTTTAAGGTTTGGAATAGATAATTATGCCGGATTGGTTTGGACGGCGGTCGTCCGCAAATACCCGCACAAATGGCGCGACGCTTCCGAAAACGGAACCCGCCGAAGTAAAACAGCAGGCAGTGGGCACGCCCGTAAACCCGTTTGCCCACGCAATTCCCGAAGGCGCGTTCACCAAATGCACCAAATGCGGAACGCTCCTGTATACCAAAGACTTTGAGCGCGATTTCAAAGTCTGCGCCAAATGCGGCTACCACCACCGTTTGACGGCAGCCGAGCGCATCAATTACACGGTTGATGAAGGCACGTTTTCGGAGTTCGACGCCGACTTAACTCCCGTCGATCCGCTCAACTTCCCCGACTATAAAGCAAAAATCACCAAAAGCGAGCAAACGTCGGGCCGCAATGACGCCCTCGTTATCGGAACGGCGAAAATCAACGGTAAAGAGTGCGTGCTTGCCGTCGCGGATTTCGCGTTTATGGGTGGCTCGATGGGGTCGGTTTTCGGCGAAAAATTCGTGCGGGCCGCCGATAAGGCGCAGGAAGAACAAAAGCCGTTCGTCGTGTTTTGCGCGTCGGGCGGGGCGCGAATGCAGGAAGGCTTGTTCGGCCTGATGCAAATGGCGAAAACCAGCATGGCGGTCGCCCAGCTTGCCGAAGAAAAAGTGCCCTATCTTGTCGTTTTGACCGACCCGACGACCGGCGGCGCGTTCGCGTCCTTCGCGTCCCTCGGCGATGTCATCTACGCCGAACCCGGCGCGTATGTCGCGTTTGCGGGAACCCGTGTCGCCCAGCAGGCGCAAACGCAAAAGCCGCCCGCCAACTACCAAACGGCGGAGTTTCAAGAAGAGCACGGAATGCTGGATCGCATCGTGCCCCGCAAAGAAATGGCGAACACGCTGTACCGGACGCTGGCCTTTTTCGGCGGGTAGGTTGCGGGCCTCTCCCCCCGGCCCCCTCCCCTGAAAGGGAAGGGGGAGCCAGTGCCCGATAGTTTCAGCGAAGTGATGGCCTCCCAACAAATCCCGCACGTTTGCACCCATTGACGTTTTGCAGGCTCCCCCTCCCCGAAGCGGGAAGGGGGCCGGGGGGAGAGGCCTTTTCTTCTAATGCGGTATGATACAAACGCGGCGCGATGCGGCGAACCGCCTCTTTATCTATGAACAAACCAACCGTTCTTGAAATCGACAAACTGATCGGCGAACTCGACGACAGTATCGCCAAAACCCGGCAAGCGGCCCAGCGGGAAAACCGCGACGTGACCGGCGAAGTCGCCGAACTGTCGCGCGAGCGCGACGACTTGCTGCGCACCTATTTCGCCAATTTGTCCGCGTGGGACGAA
The DNA here is from genome assembly GCA_964241985.1 of uncultured Armatimonadaceae bacterium. Classification (GTDB taxonomy): domain Bacteria; phylum Armatimonadota; class Armatimonadia; order Armatimonadales; family Armatimonadaceae; genus CAXTBP01. The sequence continues at coordinate 26,328 of CAXTBP010000014.1, forward strand.
GTGCTGCTCGCCCGACACGCCGCCCGGCCCTATACGCTCGACTATATTCCCATGCTGTCCGACGACTTTTTGGAACTGCACGGCGACCGATTGTTCGGCGACGACGGCGCGCTCGTCGGCGGTTTGGCGCAAATGGACGGCACGCCGATTATGCTCATGGGGCAGCAAAAAGGGCGCGATTTGAAGGAGCGGCAAAAGCGCAACTTCGGCTATCTGCGGCCCGAAGGCTATCGAAAAGCCCTGCGCTTGATGCAGATGGCGGCCAAATTCGCGCGGCCCGTCGTGACGCTGGTTGACACGCCCGGCGCTGACCCCAACGTTTCGTCCGAAGAGCGCGGGATTTCCGAATCCATCGCTCGTAATTTGCGCGAAATGTCGGTTTTGCGCACGCCCACCGTTTCCGTCGTTATCGGCGAGGGCGGCAGCGGCGGGGCGTTGGGAATTGCCGTGTCCGACCGCGTATTGATGCTGGAACATTCCATTTATTCGGTTATCGCGCCCGAAGGCTGCGCCGCGATTTTGTGGCGCGACGCCTCGCGCGGGGCCGAAGCCGCCCAAGCGATGCGCGTCACCGCCAAAGACGCCCTTGCGCTCGGCTTGGTGGACGAAGTTATCCCCGAACCATTGGGCGGCGCGCACCGCAATGCCGAAGCGACCGGAGCCGCCGTCAAGGAAGCCGTGTCGCGGCATCTAAGCGAATTGACGCAAATGCCGACCGACGCCCTGCTGGCGGCCCGGTTCCGCGCACTGCGAGCGCGTGGGCGTTTTTCCGTAAAATAGCGCCTCAATCGACGGTCAGCACGATCTTTCCCCGAACGTGCCCGTGCTGGCTGAGTTCCTGCGCGGCTGCCGCGTCGGATAAGGGAAAGGTTTTGCCGACCTCGGTTTTGACCGCGCCGCTGCCAAGCATTTGGGCGATTTGGGCAAGCAATCCTGCCGTTGGTTTGAGCTGCACGAACGCGGCGCGAACGTTGTGCGCTGCGGCTTTTTCGGGGGAGGGCGGAGCGGGCGTGCTGACTAAAATACCGCCCGGCTTCAAAACACCCCACGACCGGTCTCGGGTTTCCCCGCCGACCAGATCCAGCACAACATCCACGTTTTGGACGACGTCTTCAAATCGCTCGTTTTTGTAGTCGATGACCGTGTCCGCGCCCAAGCCGGACACGAATGCTTTGTCAGTGTCCGAACAGGTCGCGTAAACGGTCGCGCCTTTTTGCTTGGCGAATTGCACGGCGAACAAGCCCACGCCGCCCGCGCCGCCATGAATAAGAAGGGTTTGCCCCGACTGCAAACCACCGAAGTCGAAAAGCGCCTGCCATGCCGTCAGCGCGACGCCGGGAACCGAGGCGGCTTCCGCGAACGACAGGTTTTCCGGTTTATGCTCCAAAACGTCGGGCGCGGCAACGGCGAACTCGGCATACGCGCCGCCGCCAAAGGGCGCGAGCGCACCAAAAACCGCATCCCCAACGGCGAATTTTGCGCCGCCCTCGACCGCTTCCACGACTCCGGCCAAATCGCCGCCCGGCGTGAACGGAAGTTGAAGCGGCATCATATCCTTCATCAACCCTTGCCGCAGTTTCCAGTCCAGCGGGTTGACGGCTGCCGCCCGAACGCGCACCAAAACGTGTTCCAGCTGGGGCGTGGGCCGGGGAACGCTTTCCACGGCCAGCACGGATGCGTCGCCGTAGTCATGAAACCGCACTGCCGTCATCGTTGGTTCATCACTTGCCATTGTTTTCCTCGTTTTCCTGCGCTTCGGGCCTTTCAAATAAACCGCGCCCGCTGCTACGTTTTCTATACGCGCGCCGCGCACGAAGTTCCCGCGTTGCATTTTTGTGAAAAACGCCGCCTTATGCAACAAAAAGGTAGGGTTTTAGCGTAAAATGAGGCGATATGAAAACCTTGCCTTTGCGCCGGGGACGACGATTTGTCGTTCCCCTGCTTCCTTTTGCGGCCATCGCGTCCGTTGCATCCGGCGCGCTTGCCCAGCTTCCCGCCCCCAAAGACGAACCCGTCATCGGGGCGCGGATGCCCGCCCTGTCCCCCGACGGCAAAACGCTCGCGTTCGTGTGGCGCGGCGATATTTGGGTATCGCCCGCGAGCGGCGGACGAGCCTATTCCGTTACCGACCACGTGGAACTCGACGCCTACCCCGTTTTCTCGCCCGACGGCAAATGGATCGCGTTTTCGTCCCTTCGGAACGGCAACTACGATATTTTCGTGGTTCCGACGACGGGCGGCGATGCCAAACAGCTGACCTTTTCCGGCGCGTCGGAAGTCGCCTCCGACTGGTCGCCCGATGGAAAAACCCTGCTTTTCACCGGTTCGATTGGCATTCCTTCGACCGACAGCGCGGTTTATTCCCTTGATGTTTCCAGTTTGCGCTTTGATCGCCTGACCGAAGACTACAAAGGGCTTGCCGGGGCCGTGTATTCGCCGAACGGCTCGCAAATCGCCTTTCAGCGGGCCGGGTTCCCGTGGACGCGCCCCCGCTATAACGGGTCGGGCGCGGCTCAGTTGTGGACGCTCAATTTGGGCGCGGGCAAGCGAACCGCCCTTGCCGATGATGGAAAGCAGCATTTGTGGCCCCATTATTTGCCGAACAATGGCGGAATCGCTGTGGTTACAGTCGGTGAAGTCACCCCGAACGCCGAGTTTTTGAACAAGCCCCTTCCCCGTTTGCAGGACAGCGCGGCCCGAACGCCCAACGTGTGGATTTATCCGAACGGCGGCGGCAAACCCAAGCAGATCACGCAGTTTGTCGGCGGTTCGGTGCGCTGCCCGAATATCGCCCGGCAAACCGGCGACATGGTGTTCGAGCATGAACACGATTTGTACCGCTTGCCAGTGGGTGCAACCGCGCCCGTCAAATTGTCGCTTTTGTGCGGCGGCGAAAGCAAAACCAACCCGATTTCGCGCCAAGTCTACACCAATTCGGATGTGGAAGAAGCGGAAATCAGCCCCGATAGCAAAACGTTCGCCTTCGTTTTGAAGGGTGATCTATGGTCGATTCCGGTCGAAAAAGGCAAGCGCCCCAACGATTCGGACGCCACGCGCCTAACCGATTATCCCGGCTTCGACCGCGATTTCGTGTGGGGCAAAGACAACAAAACCGTTTACTTTATTTCCGACCGCAACAACAACGACCGGCTTTTCAGTTTGGATGTTGCAAGCCGTGCCGTCAAACCGATTTGGAAGGGAACCGACGACGCCTACAACCCCAAAATGTCGCCCGACGGCTCCGCCGTCGGTTTCTGGGTGCGCGGCCCGGTCGAGGAAAACGGCGACAGCGGTTTGTGGGTTTACCCGACCAGCGGAACCGGCACGCCGAAGAAAATCGCGTCCCTTCCCGGCTCCATTCAGGGCGAATTTTCGTGGTCGCCGGATATGAAATGGGTCGCCTACACGCGGCGCAACGTTGAATCGGGCGGCTTCAATATCTGGGTCGCGCCCGCCGACGGAACCGGTAAAGCCGTCAACGTCACAAGGCTCAATTCCACGCACCGAATGCCGACGTGGTCGCCGGACGGCAAGTACCTTTTCTTCGTGTCCAACCGCGACGGCGACGGCTTGTACGTGCTGCCCCTCAAACCGGAAGACGCCCGCATCGAGGACGTGACGGAAATCAAGTACGAAAAGCCGACCGGCCCGGTCACTGTCGCCATCGATTTTACGGACACGGCCCCGCGTGTTCGCAAACTGCCGACCAGTCCCGTGCCCGATAACGATTTGACGTTCACGAGCGACGGCCAAATCCTTTACACGACCGACGGCGATTTGTACCAAGTCGGCTACGACGGCAAGGACGCGAAAAAAATCACGAGCGGTGGCGGCATCAGCAATATGCGCCTCAGTAGTGACAACAAAACCGCGTATTACTACAAAAACGGCGCGCTGCAATCGCTGCGCCTTGATCCCCAGCGCAACTATCCCGTGACGCCCATCACGTTCACGGCGACGTTGGAGCGCGACGTGCGGGCCGAACGGCACGCCGCCTTCAATCAGTTGTGGCGCTCGTACAACACGCGCTTCTACGATGGCAACTTCCACGGGCGCGATTGGGCCGGAATCCGGCAGCGTTACGAACCGCTGCTCGCCTCGATTGACACCCGCGACGAATTCGCCACGCTGTGCAATATGATGATCGGCGAGTTGGAAGCGTCGCACTCCGAAGTTTCCGCCGCCGGGGGCGGGCCGACCGCGCCCGTCACACGCAACTTGGGCGTGTATTTCGACTACGACTATTCCGGCCCCGGTATCCGCGTCAAGGACGTGCCCAAACGCGCGCCGGGTTCGTATGCGAAAACCAAAATCAACGCGGGCGAGTATATTGTCGCTGTGGACGGCAAAGACGTAACGCTCGACGAAAACTTGTTCAAGGTTTTGAACGACAAGGGCGACCGCGACTTCAACCTCTTGGTCAACAGCAAGCCGTCCCGCGACGGCGCGCGCACGGTCACGTACCGGGCCGTGTCCGGCGGCGAATGGGGCGACATTCACTACCGCAACCGCACGGAAACGCTGCGCCGCGAAGTGGACGCAAAATCCAACGGCACGCTTGCCTACGTGCATATTCAAGGCATGGGCGGCCCGAACCAAACGACGTTTGACCGCGAACTGTACGAATATGCCGAGGGCAAAAAAGGCGTCATTATCGACGTGCGCTTCAACGGCGGCGGCAATATCGCGGATCAACTCGTCAACTGGCTGAACACCAAGCCGTATGGCACGATTATCCCGCGCAACGGCTACCCGATTCCGGCCCCCGGTGGCTTCATCGGCGGCGGGGCGCGCTCGTGGGACAAACCGATTGTCGTCCTCATCAACGAAGCCTCGTTTAGCAACGCCGAAATGTTCCCCGACGCGATGAAGGCGACCGGCCTTGCCAAAATCGTCGGAATGCCCACGCCCGGCTACGTCATTTGGACGGGCGGCCTGCCGCTCATCGACGGCACATCCGCCCGTATGCCCGGCTCTGGCCAATGGCGCAAGGACGGCTCGCCCCTCGAAAACATGGGCGAAAAACCGGACGTCATGGTTCCGCTGTCCACCGAAGACTGGATGGCGAAACGCGACCCGCAGCTTGACAAAGCGGTCGAAATCCTGATGAAATAACCAAAAGCTATTCGGGTAAACTAAAAGGGCAAAGCGTGAAAAACGCTCTGCCCTTTTTCGTTTTGAAGGGAACTACCATGCCGACGATAACATTTGACGCAACGGAAGAATTGGCACAAAAAGTATCTACTTTACCCGAAAGCAAGCGCGATACGTGGCTCGCCGAAGTTGTGGAAGATGCCTTCGATGAAGAAACACCCGACCCCGGTTTGAGTGATGCTGACCATGCCGCCATTCAGCGCGGTTTGTCGGATCTTGACGCGGGTCGCGTTGTTGATTCGGATACGTTTTTTGCGGATTTGTATGCGAAAGTCGGCTTGCCTCAACCCCCGCCTTTTTCGGAAACGGTAGAAGAGGAGCGCCAGCGAATTAAAGCGGCGCGAAAAACGGGACAGCCGTATAAATGAATGCGGGTTTGCCGGACGCTCCTCCGCCGCGCCTCGATTGGACGCGCTCTGCCAGCGAATTGGACGACGCGCCTGACTGGCTTCGCTCGCGTCCGCAAGGGGAATTAGCGGCCCAAGTTTTCTCCATGAAACTGCGCGAAGAGATGACAGTGCTGGCGGCGCGAATAGCGGAAGGCTATCGGCCTCTTATCGACGAAGCAGCATCCATCGCATACGCTCGACCTATGCACCAGCACCGATTTCGCACGAGTAAACGACGGCGGGCACGCGACAGCAGCGGCGTGTGGCGTGTCTTTTACAGTTTGGCGGATTTGAACAACGACGGCGTACCGGACGAACTGCACGTAATTTCTATTATTCACGCCGCTGCGCCACTAAAAGACAGTTGGCTTGATAAAACGACCGACGATGAAGCGGACTAAATTCGGGCTTTTCGGCTCCGCACCAAACCGTCCACGCCGCGCCGCAGGGCGACCGCGCATCCGACCGCGAAGTAGTTGAGCCATACGAGCAGCGCGACACGGGTAAGCCACGGGTCGCTGCGCCCTACCAAAAATGTAAACGCCCAAACCGCAAGCAGGATGTTAGGCAAAAGAGAAAAAAGCCCGAGCAGGCGTAAGGCGCGATAGGGCAGCGACGGACTTTCAAGGGTAACGATAAGGGTTTCGCACAAACGCACTAAAGCGGTGAGAGCGGAAAGAATCAACAAACCGGTAATCATCCACCGGCTCAGCAGAAGTGGGTAGTCGTGCGATTGCGCGGAAGTAACCGCCACAAGCATCGTACATAATCCGGTCGCGCTGTGGCGGGCGTAAGCAGGCAAAGCGCGCTTGCGCCGCTGCTTGGCTGCAGCGACAAATTCACGCGCGGCTTTGTTATACAAACCAAACGCTCCCTTTGATACGGTTTCCATTTTTCACGCCTTTACGTCAAACGGCCTGCCGCAACAAAACATCACGGCAGGCACAGTATACCCAAGCGAACGGGTAGTTTCGTTATTTGGCTAACTCGTACAGGGCGTGGGCGTAGATTTTGGCGCATTGGATGAGGCGGGCGACGGCGAAATGCTCGTCGGCTTGGTGCGCGACTTCCGGGTCGCCTTCCATTGCGGCCCCAAACGCGACGCCAATTGGCGCGACCGACGTTGCGTAGGTGCGGCCCCCCATCGTGCGCGGTTCGGTCATATCGCCGGTTTGCTCGCGGTACACGCGCAGCAGCGTTTTGACCGGCTCGGCGTCCTGCGGAACGTAGAGGGGCGGCGTGTGCGACAAGGACGCGACCGACCAGCCGGTTTCGCCGACCGAATCCTTGAACTTACCCGTCGTTTCGTCGCCGTCCCATGTGGCGGGATAGCGCACGTTGAAAGTCGCCTGCACCTTGCCGTCAGCGAGTTCCACGACGGCGAAGTTCGAGGTCAGCGCGCCCGTGATTTCGTCGCTGCCGCCGATGCCGACGGTCGAGCCGTCCGTGTTGGCCCGTTTGGCAAGGTCGATCATCCATGCGGCATGGTCGCCCGCCATTTCATCTAAGGCCGACGACGAGAGCGTGAGGGCGCGGAGCAATTTAACGGCGGCGTTGTCCCCGCTTTGCGGGCGCGCGCCGTGGGCGGACACGCCTTTGGCGAGGAGATGGAGCGTTCCGTCCGCGTTGTTCGTGACCGTTAGGCCCGGCAACTGCGCTAAAACGTGCGCGGCTTGGGCAAGGGCGCTCGCGTCGCCTGCAAGGGTTGCCGTGGCCTCGTCGGGAACCATGTTGGGCCGGTAGCCACTTTGGAAGGCGACGACACGCAATGGGCTGTCCGAGGCGTCGGGCACGGCTTTTTCAATAACGGCGGTGAACGAACCTTTTTCCGCGTACACGAGAGGGAACGAGGCGTCGGGCGTAAAGGCGACGGTCGGCTTGGGTTGATTGGCAGGGCCGAAATAATGCTCCATGCACTGCCAGCCACTTTCCTCGTCGCAGCCGAAAATCAAGCGAATGCGCCGCGACAATGTGATGTTGTTTTTCGCGCAAACGTCCAACACGGCTTTCGCGCCGAACAGGGCCGCATAGGTCGGGCCTTTGTCGTCGGCGGAACCGCGCGCGTAGATCCAACCGTCCTTGATTTCGCCGCCCCACGGGTCGGTCGTCCAGTCCTTGCCGACGGGAACTACGTCCAAGTGGCCGAGCATCCCGACGATTTCATCGCCCTGCCCGAACTCGGCGTGTCCGGCGTAGCCCCCGAAGTTTTCGGTTTTCATGCCCAGCGTTTCGCATAGGGCGAGCGTGTGCGTCAAAGCGTCGGCGACGGCTTGACCAAAGGGCGCGTTCGCACCGGCAGTACTGCTGTCTTCCACACTGGGAATGTGTAAAATCGCTTGGGTTTCGCTGAGTATTTCGCTCTCGTGGGCGTCCACCCACGCTTCTAATTCGTGTCGCATTACATTTCCTTGTCGGGTATTTCGTACCTTGTCGTGCTTTTACGTTTACCCAAACCCATTATACGGAATGATGTAAAGGCGGCGAAACCGCGCGGCGAAACAACGAGCGTCCAACGCGCCCGCTTGCATTTGTCACGGATTTTTCTTTAAGATAGATTGGGCGGCTTGCGCAACTGGGCGCAAGCACGAAATGCCCGCGTCGGTTCAGGGCCGAAACCCGGCCCGCACGGGAAACCGTGGTTTGTAGAAGGGACTATTGAACGATGAACAAACGGCATTTTGCGCTGCTTGCGGTAGGCGCGACTCTGCTGACGGGCGGGGCGCTTTCCGGCTGCGGCCCCAAAGATGAAACGGCAAATACTCCGGCCACGGGTACGACGAGCACAACGTCGGCTTCCCCCGGAACCACTGCGCCCATGCCCGCCGCCAGCGGCGGTATGGGAGGGAATGCGCCCGCACCGGCATCCAGCGGCGGTATGGGGGGCGGGATGTCGTCGCCGGGAGCCGGGTCATCTCCGGGCGCGGGAGGATATTCTACTCCCGGCGCGGGTGGTGGTATGTCCACTCCGGGCGCGGCTCCTCCCGGCCCGCGTTGAGAAGTTTTCCGACCGATCAAAAAACGGGGCGCATACTGCGCCCCGTTTTTTCATGCCGATAATCGCGCGTCAGGCGAAAAAATGATCGGTGAGCGTTTTGCCGATTTGAGCGAGCGTTTCGCAGCCGACGTTCGCGGATGTCCAGCGGTTGTCGCCGCTGTTTTTGCTGTACGCGCACACGGCAAGAGTCGCATCGCCGCGCGCAATGAGCGCGGCATCGTTGCGAACGCCGGTTACGCCGCCCGTTTTGTTTTGCACCGTGAACGGGGGCGGCGGGTTTTTCAAGGCATCGCTGTAAGGATTCACGTCCAAATAGCGCGGCAAATTGTCGCGGCTTTGGCACTGCTCCATAAGCCGCAAAACCGCATCGGACGCGCTCCGGTCGCCGACGAGGCCTTTATGCAGAAGCGTCAAGAGCAAAAGCATATCCTCAGGTGTTCCGGTTGCCGTGTGCGGGGCATCGTCCGAAGTGAGGTCGAATTTGATGGGCCGGTACACGGTGGTGTTTTTCATACCCCATTCGCGCATCCTTGCATTTACCGCACCCGGCCCGCCCACCGCCCGCAAACACAAATTCGAGGCCGTATTATCGGACACGGAAATCGTGAGCAGCGATAAATCCCGCAGCGTCAGCGGCAGCGGCATGGTCAGCGTAGAAAGAACGCCCGAACCCGGCACGATGTCGTCCGGCCCAACCGTTATGGGCGTTTGCGGGTCGATTTTCCCGGCCCCGGCCTGCGTGTACAGTTCCGAAACGATGGCGATTTTTATTACGCTTGCCGTGGGAAATATTTCCTCGGCATTGACGAACAGCGTTTCGCCGGTTGGCAAAAACCGCGCAGCGACGCTCAAAACACCGCCGTTCGTTTCCTGCGCAAACGTTTCGGCTGCGTTTTGCACTGCGTTTTGAACGTCGGTAAGCGCGCCCGCCATTACGCAGGTTCCCCGGTTTTGCTCGCGCTTGTTTCGGCTTCTTCGGATGCGGCAACGTCGGTATCGCCGCTCGCGCTATCCGCCCCCCCTTCAACCGGCGCGCCCGTGCCTTCGGCTTCCACTTTGGAAAGGGCGGGCGCGGGCGGGGTTTGGTTGTGGCTGTCGTTTTGCGTGGTGTGCATCATGGAATCCAAACCCGTCGCGGTTTTGCGCTCAAGAGCTTCGACGCGGGAGGGCAAATTGTCCTCCGCATCCATCGCATAGGGCGCGGCGGAGGCGGCAAGGGCGGCGCGGCGCAGCATTTCCGGCGACGTATCGTAGCGGTTTGCGGCTTCCAAACCGGCGAGTTCTTCGGTCGTTTCCGCCGACTCGCTGGACGACGGACGGGCGCGCGTTTCGGCCCAGTCGCGCAGTTTTTGGATGCCTTCGCGCATCGTGACCGACAGCGGAATGGATTCTTTGGCCGTTTTGAACAAGTCGTCGGTGGTTACTTCGCGCATATTCTCGGCAAACGATGCGAACAAGGCGGCGACCACGACCTGCTCGATTTCCGCCCCGGAATAGCCCACGGTGATATTTGCAAGTTTGTCCAAATCGAAGTTTTTGGGGTCACGTCCCCGCTTTTTCAAATGGATGGCGAAGATTTCGCGGCGCTCCTGCGCGGCGGGCAAATCGACAAAAAAGATTTCGTCGAAGCGCCCTTTTCGCATGAGTTCGGGCGGCAACTGCGATACGTCGTTGGAGGTTGCGACCACAAAACACGCCGCTTCCTTCTCTTGCAGCCACGTGATAAACGACCCGAACACCCGGCTCGTCGTGCCCCCGTCCGAAAACGGCGACGACTGCGTCCCCGCGAACCCCTTCTCAAGCTCATCAATCCACAAGATGCAGTTGTGCGTCACGATGCCGTTAGCGATGAAATTGTGCGGCGCGTCGCACACCAAATCGTACACGAAGTCCGGCGTTGATGCTTCGGTAACGGAAACCAACTGGCTCCACGTTATCGGCGCTTGGAGAAGTGCTTGTAGAGCGTGGAGCGGGGTATTGTTTGGATTCGCGCGTTCCGCTGCCTGCTCCAACTCATTAATAAGAGAAGCCAGCCGAGCGCGGTTTGGGTGCGCCAATCCGGTTTCGTATCGCTGCACAAGCGAAGCAGACGTATGGGCAAAGCCGCTTTGCTTGACACCCAACGCTTCACGCGCCTGCCGCAGCAAATCCCCGATGGGAATAACGTCTTCTTCACAATCAGCAGGAGCGAAACCAATTTCGTCTTGCTTGTTGTTTACTCGCACGACGTTTGGTGCATCAAAATCTGCCGCCTGTTTTTTAGGCAAATCACGCGGCACGGCGACATAATCGGCTTGGCTCAATTCGTCCGTGCGTACCCAAACAAGGCTTCCGTTTCGCAGAACGGGGTGCAGGTGATTGCTCGTCGCTTGTAGTTGCCCGTGACGCAAACGGACGGTGGACAAGTCGGGCGCGGGGCGTCGTGTGATGGCGCGAACGGGAACCGGGGCGAGCGAATAATCCGTTTGCATCGCCATGACGGATAGTGTGGCGTCTTTGCTTTCCCACAAATCCAAAATGGTGCGCTCGCTTCCATCGGCGAGCGTGATGCGCGTGTCCCCGGCGACGCACGGCGCGACCGACTCAGCGGTGGCGATGGCTTTTCGCATATTTTCTTCGCTCGACCCGACGATGCCCGCAAAAACTTTGCCGACATCGAGGCGCAACAGCGGAAGCCGCCACAACGACGCGATGGCTTTGGCGGACAGCGATTTGCCGCAGCCCTGTACGCCCAAAAGCAAGATACCTTTGGGGTCGGGCAGACCGTAGCGTTTGGCTTCGTCGGTGAACGAGGCTGTGCGGCGCGTCATCCAGTTTTTGAGCAAATCCATCCCGCCTACGTCGGCGAACGCTTCGCTGGCCCGGTAGTATTCCAAAATGCCGGATTTGCGAATAATCTGCTCTTTTTCGCCCAAAATAATGTCGATGTCGAACTTACGCTTTTCGACCAGCGACTTGGCGAACACGTTTTCGGCTTCGTTCGACGTTAAGCCCGACGCGGCTTTCAAGACCTGCTCGCGCTCCAACGGCGTCATGTCGGTCTTAATTTCGGGCCGGTTGCGCACGGACTGAATGATGTTTTCCAAAAGCCGGTCAATTTCGGCAAGCGTCGGCAGTTGATAATCGACGACCGTGATTTCTTTTTCCAGTTCGGGCGGCAGTTTGAGAAGCGGCGACAGCAAAATGAGCGTTTTGTACGACGTTTTGAGGGCGTAGACCAAATCGCGCAGTCGGCGCGTAACGGCGACATCGCTGATAAACGGGTGAAAGTCCTTGAGAACGAACACGGTTTGATCGGGCGCGCCCATGATGTAATCGAGGGCGGCGAGCGGATCGCGCGAGGCGACGTTCCCGGCCATGCCGGTCGTGTACGTCCACAGCATCATTTTTTTGCCGCGTCGCTGGCAAATATCGCGCAGGGTTTCCTCGACCCGGCGCTCTTCCCACGACACGACGTAGATGAGCGGATAGCGGGCGCGGATTAGCGTTTGCAGTTCGGCCTCGACCGGCGACAAAGGTGCGGTTTCGGTCGGCGGCGTTGTCGCGGCGGGCGCAACGCTTGCGGGCGGCGCGGGGTTGGGCGCAGCGGTCGGCAAATTGTTGGGATTGGGGGTGGACGGTGTGGGGGTCGCAGGGGGCACGGGCAAAAACTCCTTGAACCCGTGCTTGTTGCAAAAACAAAAACGCGGGGAATACCTACGTTTATTATAAGGCGTCGGCCCGCGCGGCGGCAACTTTACGAGCAAACGCAAACGAACCCGCGCCGTTGGCGCGGGTTCGCTCTTTGTTAATGGCATCAGCGGTTTAATAGTCGTAGATCTTCCGCCACTTGGTCACGCGAGCCTTCGCTTCTCCACCATGTACCAACTGTTCCGCAGTATCGAATGCCGCTGCTATCTCTTCTTTTTTGATTGAACGGTCACCCATTAGCGACAACCGGTTCAACACAAGTGCTTTATAGAGCCATGCAGGGCCGAAACGCGGTTGCACAACGAGGGCTTGAGTTAATTGCTTTTCCCCTTCGTTCTCATCACCGTTTAGATACTCCTCCATACCAATAGCGGTTCGGGCGGCGGCTTCAAATCGAGCGGGTGAATATACGTTGTCGGCGTTGCTGCCGTCAAACGAAATGTTCATCGGCAGTGGATATTCAGTACGCGGCTTGTTGTCCATGAAGTTGAGAAAACCCAAAGCGCGTCGGTAAACTGTCAATGCCTCGTCTTTCTGCCCGGTTTGATTGAGCAACAGCGCAAAGCGCATCAGCGTTTTGATGTTTATCTCTTGACCAGTTGACCAGTTCTTATCGGGGCGCGGATACAGCAACGTTCGGTAGGTCTGAACCGCACTCGCCAAATCGCCTTTGGCCGTGTAGGCATCAACCAACCCCAAGTAGGCATGATGCTCTGCTGGATCGCGTGTCAGTGCGTGCTTGAACGTGATAATAGCCGCGTCGTTTTGTTTTTGCTTTAGCTGAAGTTGCCCCTTCTTGATGTAGCCTGTCACCTCGGCCCTCTGCCGATTGATTTCCTCTTGCGGAATCGTCGGAGTATCATCCGAAATACGGTTCTCGTTTGTCACGATACGTTTTACAGGAACACCAGAAGTGGGCACATTTTGTGCCCACACGCAGGCTGAAATTGTGAAGTGTGCTGCTGTAAACGCTGCTACACCCAAAATGATAGGTAAGTGTTTCATATACGCTCCTTGTTTTGCCAGACTGTCATAGAGTTAGCGTGCCACTACTTTCGCTGTCCAGATAGGAAAATCGTAAGTGTTTGATTTCATCGTCGGCCCCGGGCCAGACGCACTGATGATTTGCCATATTTCCTCCACATTCGGCGACACGCCTGTGACTTGGGCTGTTCCACTCCACGACCATTCATACTTTTCCAAAGGAATATACACAGTTTGTTGGTTTGTAGAAACGGGATTGGGCCGGAACATCAACCACGTCTGGAAAAGATCTGCGGCGGTTACTTTGTAGCCTTGCTTTTTTTGGTAGGGAGAGTCACCTGATTCTCCCTCTACTTCTACCAAAAATGTATGGTTGGCGTAAGGAAACGCGGCATCAAGACCTTCAACTCCATTCCGCTCAAAAGGTCTATCAGTGGGTGCGCTATTAAAGAAGGAATGTCTTTCTGCCTTGACGATCTGCGCCCATGCCATATTTCCCCCAGTGAACATAGTTTGACCAGTAAAAGGTGCTGGCACGCTCACTAATGCCTTCCAGTCCTGCCCTCGTCGTGCTGTTCCTCCTGTATCATCAGCAGAATAACCTCGGAGGATAAGGTCATCACCAGAGAGTACGCTGGATGCACCGACACCGCCCGGCCCACTCGCCCAACCAACATAGCCTGTAAGAATATTCCAGTGGTCAACAATGGGTCGCTTGGATTGCACTGGCTTCGATTCGGCGTTTACCGTACCCGTGGTGCTGTCGGGAAACTGAACGGTCGCCGTAGCGGCAACTTTGACTGTACCATCCCTTTTAGTGTAAAAAAGCAAATCCTTTACGGCAAAGTTGACGTTTTTGACCTCGCTCTTGCCCTGCGTGGTCGTTACCGGGGGCGACTTTGTGGTATCGATAGTGTCGGAGATGACGAAATCACCGAAACACTTGTCGCTTCCTTCCGAAAATGACCATGTAGGATTTGCGTTCCCTTGAATTGGAAAGCCTGCGCTCAACTTTGCCGTAAGTTGCTGCCCGGTCAGCACAAAGAGCGCGCTGCCCGAGGATGTGGTTCCCGTTATATCAATACTTACAGGGAATACTTCGACTTTATAGGACACGCTTGCATAGGCCGACATCGCGCCGGGTATGACCGACGGCAGCGAACCCGTCGCGGTCGGCGCATTTTTCACCTCGACAGGACTCTGCGTCACCGGGACGGCACTATACTTGACTGTGGTACACGAGCCGCCCGGCGGCATTCCCTCCTCGCTCGAGTCGGTTGCCGTGCCCCCCAACCCGTCCTTGCCAGTACCGCCGCTCCCGCTCCATGTTGCGGTCGCCGTTTCCTTGACGATCACGCATTTGGGCAACGGGTCAGACCCATTCCACGGGATGCTTGCCGTAATCATTCCGCTGCACGTCACGCTGCCCACACCGGCAACTTCCGCGCCGTTGGGGTTGGGCGGCGGATCCGCCGACGCATTGCCCCCGCCCCACCCGCTGGGCGTTTGCGCGATATAATCCTTCGTCCACTCCATGCCGTTTGGCCCTTTGATCTTAATCGCGCCGGGCGGACTGGAATACGTGACCGTGCCCCAACCGGCAAAGCAGGGACGCAGGGGCAACAGCGGGGCGAGCGCGAAAATCAGCGCCCCGACAAAAAACGAAAAAACGCGGACGGTTTTACAAGCCGCCCCCCCCCCCGCACAGCATCGCACCAGATAAAGCCATTGTGTTTCCCTTCTCCAAACAAGTGAGATAAAACCGGCAGCCGTGCAAAACGGCGAACCGTCAAAACGATTGGCGATAGCATACCCCGAACTAAAACAACCTGTCAAGTGGGCTTTTTGCACAAACAAAAAGCCCCGGCGATTTGCCGGGGCTTTTGTTTTTCGAGACGGGCGCAAGCCTAAATGGTGAACACGCCTTCGGGCTGGGCGTTGCCGGTCGCGTTCAGGACGCGAGCGACCCATGTCAGGAGTTCGGGCGGCGAAAAGGGTTTGGTCAAATACATATCCGTGCCCAGCGAATAGCCCTGCGTGACGTCGGCGTCCGAGGATTTTGCGGTCAGCAGAATGACGGGCAAGTCGGACAGTTCGGGGCGGGAGCGGATCGTGTTCAAGAGTTCCATACCGTCCATACGCGGCATCATTACGTCGGTGATGATCAAGTCGTACAGGCCGTTTTCGATAAGTTCCAGCGCTTCGGCTCCGTCGTTTGCGGTTTCCACCTCGTAGCCCGCGCGCTCCAAATTCACTTTAATCAAGCGGGCAATGCCCGGCTCATCGTCCACGGCGAGAATGCGTTTTTTCTTACCGGTATTTGTTGTTTCCATCGCGGCATCAGCCATCGGTTCATTTTTCCTTGCGTTTATGTATAAAGGGAATAATTTGATCTACGGCTTGATTGTACCTAAAACAAAGCGGCGTCAAAACCCGAACGTTTCCGGGTCTTGACGCCGCTTTACGGCGGTTGATGAATTAGCCCAAAATGCGGCGCACGAAATTGAGCAGTTCGGCGGGATTGAACGGCTTGGTCAAATACAGGTCGGTTCCGCTGTTGTAGCCCTGCATCATGTCCCAATCCTGCGATTTGGCCGTGAGCATAATGACGGGCAAATCGGCTAAGACGTCGTCGCGGCGCAGGGTGGACACGAGTTCGTAGCCGTCCATTTCCGGCATCATCACGTCCGTGATTAAGAGGTCGGGGCGACGGGCCATCATTTTTTTGAAGGCCTCCATGCCGTTGAGCGCGGTTTCCACCTCGTAGCCGCCCGCCTGCAAATTGAATTCAATCTGCCGCAGAATGTTGGCGTCGTCTTCGGCAACCAGAATGCGGCTTTTCGCGCCGCTTTCGTTCTCGTCGTGTATGTTCGTTCCGTCGGGGGCTGTCATCGTTTCGCGTCGCGTTCCTTAATAGTTGAAGCATACCCGTTTACCGCTCGAAAACGAAAAAAACAGGGTAGGTTTTGTCGATTTATTTATTGGACGACGCAAAGCCCGAAAAGGTCGCGCGGTTTGCGTACTTTTTTACACGATTTGTTTAATACAATATTATCGGATAGAATTAACCAGAGTTAAATTAACCGTGGTTAATAATCCTATTTTACACGGCGCAAGCGCCACCCCAAACACGCCCGACCGGCATTTGAGCAAAGCGACCGGCGACATCTTAAAGGCGATTTACGTCGCCCAAAGCACGTCCGCCCCGCTCGAATCCGCCGTCACTGCAAGCAGTGCGCGAGCAACCGCGCCGTCGTTTATCGCGGATCGGACGGGCACGTCGCGGGCGTTCGTGACCAAAATGCTGCAAACCTTACACAAACAGGGCTTGGTCGAGTACGCCCCCTACAAAGGCGTGCGCTTGACCGAAACCGGCACGAAAAGTGCGGTCGAATTATTGCGCCATCACCGATTGTTGGAGCGGTTTTTAACGGACATTTTGCAGTTTTCGCCCGGTGACGCCCACATCGAGGCCGAACGCTTGGAACACGTGATTTCCGAAGCGTTCGAGGCGCGGCTCGCCGCTTTTTTAGACCATCCGACGACGTGCCCACACGGCGCGCCCATTCCGAACGCGGACGGCTCGCTCCCGATTTTAGAAAGTTCCCGACCATGAAGAACCTTTTGGTACTTACCGCCCTGCTTGGCGTGGCTTGTTTTGCATCCGGCGCGCAGGCGCAGGATAAAAAAGACGACCCCATCGAGGCGGAGCGACCCGGCTTCACCAACGGCACGGGCACGGTTCCCGTCGGGCACTTGCAGTTTGAAACCGGGTATTTGTATTCGCGCAGCGATGCGGGCGTTCACGAGCACCGCCTCGGCGACTCGGCTCTGCTTCGTATTCCGACCGGCACGAATACCGAATTTCGCATCGGCTTGCCGGTGTATTCTTTCACGCATTTGCAGGAAGCGGCAAGCGGGAGCGGGGGGCAGTCGCCGACGATCTGCGCGGGCGTGGTCGCCCCCGCCTGCGGGTGGCCCGCCGGCAGCACGGCCACGAACGGCTCGGAGAACAGCGGCCGGCCCGCCAGCCCGTCGACCGGCTCCGGGTCACGCACGATCCCGGCGTCCAGCCCGCCATCGACGCGCCCCTCAATCACCCGCGACTTGTAGGACTCGTGGAGCTGCAGCTGGACGCCGGGGTAGGCGTCGAGGTGGCGGCGCAGGATCGCCGGCAGCGTGGTGAGC
>CAXTBP010000014.1:43737-49743 GCA_964241985.1 uncultured Armatimonadaceae bacterium
CATTTGCAGGAAGCGGCAAGCGGGAGCGGGGTGCAGTCGCCGACGAGCGGCGCGGGCGGCGGAGGGGGCGGCGGCGTAAACACGCGCGGCTTCGGCGATATGAGCATCAGCGAAAAATGGCGTTTTCTGGACGAGGACAAACGCCGAACGCGACCGTCGCTCGCCTTGACGGTGCAAACGTCGCTCCCGACCGGCGAACCCGCCTATCACGAAGGGCATTTGCAGCCCCAGTTTGAACTGGACGCCAATTACGAGGTGTCCGACTCGTGGAGCCTGCAAGCCGTTGGTTTCTACGCCCGACCTGCCGACGAGGGCCATCAGTTCAGCCAATGGGCCGCAGGCTTCAATGCACAGCACGATTTAACGTCCACTACCGCCGTTTTTCTGGAAACCTACCGCATCAGCCCGACGGGCGCGAGCGCCCCAAACGGTAACTATTTGGACGGGGGCATTACGCACGTTTTAGGTAACAACACGCAATTAGACATCAATCTGGGCACGGGCCTAAACTCGCCCATCAAGCACGACCAATTCGTTGGCGTGGGAGTTGCGCACCGATGGTAAATCGTGAAACGGCGCTTGGCCCGCAAACGTCGCTGGCGGACGTGAACCGTAGCGTCCCGGTTGCGCCGAATCTGTCGCGCTTCAAAAAGTTCTTGGCGTTCGCCGGGCCGGGCTTCTTGGTGTCCGTCGGCTACATGGATCCCGGCAACTGGGGAACGGACTTAGCGGGCGGGTCGCGCTACGGCTACCAACTCTTGTGGGTGATTTTGGCCTCGAATTTGATGGCGATTTTGCTGCAAGTGCTGTGCGCCCGCTTGGGGCTTGTGACACGGCGCGATTTAGCGCAGTCGTGCCGGGATTACTACAAAAAACCGGCGGCGATTGCCTTGTGGCTGTTGTGCGAGATCGCCATTATCGCCTGCGATTTGGCCGAAGTCATCGGATCGGCTGTCGCGCTGAATCTGCTGGGCGGAAAATTTATCGGCGTGGACGGCATCGCGCACGACCGGATTCCTCTTGTCGCGGGCGTTTTCATCACGGGCTTTGATGTTTTGCTTTTGCTAGGCCTAATGAAATGGGGATTCCGCAAAATAGAGGCGGTTACCGTCACGCTCGTTGCCACCGTCGCTTTGTGTTTTGCATGGCAGGTATTTTTGGCGCATCCGAACTGGGGCGGCGTTCTGCACGGCACGTTTACGCCCGCGCTGCCCGACAAGCAGGCCTTGTTTATCGCGGTCGGCATTTTGGGTGCGACCGTTATGCCGCACAATTTATATTTGCATTCGTCCATTGTGCAAACCCGCAACCACGACGAATCGGAAAACGGCGTCAAACAAGCCGTGCGCTACGCAACCCTTGATACGGTTCTCGCCCTCGGGGCCGCGTTTTTCGTCAACGCTGCGATTTTGATTGTCGCCGCGAGCGCGTTCCACCGCGTCGGCAAATTCGACGTGGGCGAACTGCAAAACGCGCACGAACTTTTGACGCCGCTTCTGGGCGGCGCGGCCTCCACGTTTTTCGCGGTCGGCCTTCTCGCCTCCGGCCAATCGTCCACGGTGACGGGAACGCTTGCCGGACAAATCGTGATGGAAGGCTTTTTGCATTTCAAAACGAAACCGTGGCTGCGGCGATTGATTACGCGCCTGCTTGCCATCGTTCCCGCCATTGTCCTCATTTTATGGAAAGGCGAGCGCGAAACCACGAACCTGCTCGTGTTGTCGCAGGTCGTCCTTTCGATGCAGCTCCCCTTCGCCATTTTCCCCCTGCTCGCGTTCACTTCGGACAAAAAGCGCATGGGGATTTTCGCTAATCCGATGTGGCTTAAAGTCGTCGGTTACGCCATCTGCGTTTTGATCACCGGCCTCAACGTCAAACTACTGTGGGACACGCTCGGCCCGGTTTGGGTCGGTTTAGGTGCGTTCGCCGTGCTTGCCTTTGCCGCCTACGTAACATGGGGATGGAGCGAGAAAACCGCGCCCGAAACGGCTTAAGCCACGCGGAAAAAGGGCTGCGTCCATGCGAAGCGTTCGCCGCAACCCCAGCAGGCGAAGCGGACATAGGGCAGATTATTAGGTATGTCAACCGTTATGGTTTTGGCGTCCGCGACGGCGACCCGACGCCCCCATGCCGTGTGCGCGACAATGCGTTCGGCGTTCGCGGTTTCTATGTGGACGCGGTTTTCTTCGACCGCGATGTTCGTGATTTCCACGCCCGTCGAGGCGTAGAAACGCCCCATCCGCAAAGCGTCTACGATAGCGCGGGGCGTGCGCTCTTGCGCATAAACCACGTTCCAGCCCAATGCGACGTGCGAGGCGCGGTGGCTGTCATCGTTGGCGAAACCCCATACTTTGCGCCCTTCGGTGAGGAGTGTGTCCCATTTGTTCAGGGCATACGGGCTGCCGGTTAAATCGCCGATAACGCCGTTATAGATTTCCAGTCCCGCGTAACCCTTCCACGCCCGCAGATTTTCAAGGGAGCAGTGATCAAAACCGGCCTGCCAGTCCGGGTGATTGACGACCGAAAACTCGCCTTCCCCCAGCGCGGCGATTTCCGCAAGGACGGTGTGCCGGTCGGCGTTAGGCTCGACGAAGCGGGTCGCGCCGATATGTAAGAGATGCGGGCCGTTTTTGGTGATTTCGTTGCCGGGAAGCAGCACCATGCCGCGATTATCCCAGTTCGCGTGATCGGTTTCCGACGTGAAAATATCGTGGTCGGTGATGGCTAAATAATCGTAGCCCCGGGCGGCGTAATCGTCGATAACTTCCTGCACGTCGCGCGCCCCGTCGCTGCGCGTCGTGTGCGCGTGCAGATTGCCCCGCAGCCACTGTCCGCCCGTCAAATTTTCATAAGGATGGTCAAGGGATTGCATAGGTAACTTTCCTTGTTTTCCTGTTTCGCCGTTTTATCTCCCTTCGCCTGCTTGCCCTACGAAGCGGGGCAAGATACCATAAACCGTGCATTTTCCTCCCCGTTTTGTTGGTTTAGTCGCGCTTTTGGCGCTCGGCACGGTCATACGTTCGGCCTATGCGCTTCCCGCGCAAGACGGCGCGATTACGGTTACGCTTCCTCCCGCGTCTGCGCCCGAAGTGGCAACGGTGGAAATTCACCGCATTCGTATCGTCAACGAAAACGGCGGGGCGATACAAATTTCCACCGACGGCGGACAAACCTACCGTTTGATTGGGCGCGTGCTTGCCCCGGCGACGACCGCAGCCGAAAGTTACCGGGCGGCGGAATACGCGCAGCCGGGAACGGTCGCCGCGATTGCGGTGCATGGTTTGCGCATCCGCGTCGGGGCCGACGATCCGCAGTTGCATGGCCCGCTTTCCGTTTCCATCGACCCCAAAGAATATGCGAGCGGAATCGTCAACGAGGGCTTCGGTGGGCACGTCGCCGGTTCGTCGGGGATTTTTACGGACATTCCCGCCGGAACGAGCATTTTCCGCGATTTGGCCCCCGCCGTCGGCGATACGGTGTATTTGGAATCTTCGACCGGCAAACTGACGCCGATTACCCCGTTTTTCCGCCCGACCGGCAAGGGCGACGTGCTCGTTATCCCCGTACGTGTTTTGCAAAATCCGGTCGCGCAGGTCGTTTTCCCCAACAAAGAAGGCGCGCCCGTCGATGTAACCTACGCCGACGGCAAAACCGTCACCGTGACGCACGTCATTCATATCGCGCAGGGCGTGGGCCGCTTCGACGGAACCTCGTACACGGGATTGGGCCAACTCAATACGGCCCATACGGGCGTGCTAACGGTTTCCACCGTGCCGCGCGATGCCGCGCCGGGTGTCGCCGAGGGTGAGGGCAAGGAACGCCGCGGCGGCTTTCAAATCGCCCCCTCTTGGCACAACAACCGCACCGAAGAGGCCGGTTCGCCGCAAACGATGACGCTTGGCGAATACGGCGTTCCCCGCAAACGCGACCAAGAAGGAACTGCGCCCCTGTTCCGCGCAGGCATGGCATTGGGCGAGGCGGACGGCGGAAACGGCGCAACCATATCGGTTTCGATTGACGACGGCCTGTGGGAACCCATGCCGCGCCTCGTCGGTTCGCGCCCCGACGCTTTTTTGGCGAACGGCCTCAACACCGCGTGGAAAGAGCAAGGCATTACGCGGACGTCCCAAAAAGGCGTGACCGCATTTCGCTTGACGCTCCCGCCCCGTGACATTTCCCGCTCTGCCCTTCTCGCGCAAAACGCCGTGCAATCCTACGGGCGAACGCGCTTGGCGCAGGCCAAACGCACCAACATCCCGATTGTCAAAGGTACGCTCACGATTGCCGCGAACCCGACGAACCGAACCGGGGTGGCGTTTGTGCGTCTGATGGTCGAAGGCATGGCGCGGGGCCTAACGAATGTGTCACCGTTCACGCTGACGTGGGATACGACTCGCGTGTCCGACGGCGAGTATTTGGTGCAGGCTGACGCCCTCGACACCAACGGCAACATCATCACCGTGACGCGCAAAAAAGTGTTCGTCCTCAACAACGAAAAAAGTAGTTTCGCGGTCGCATCAGAAACCACCACCGCGCCGGAAACAACGCCGAAATAAGCAATCCTTAAAATGAGCCAAGAAACCCTTTCGCCGACAGAGCAAGCCGAAATCGTTCATGATGCGCCCCGCGCGGGCGGCGCGTTTGGCGGGGGCGCGGGTGGGCACACGACCCTGCGGCGCGAAAAAAGCGACGCTTTGTACGCCCGCGCTTTGCACAGCATTCCGGGCGGCGTCAATTCGCCCGTGCGCGCGTTTAAGTCGGTCGGCGGCGGGCCGCTGTTCATGCAGCGTGGTGAAGGCCCGTTCATTTTCGATGCCGACAACAACCGTTACTTAGACATGGTCGGTTCGTGGGGGCCGCTGTTTTTCGGACACGCCGACCCGGATGTTTTGCAAGCGATTTCCGACGTAATGGTTTCGGGAACCACGTTTGGAGCGAGCACGCAGGCCGAAGTGGAGTTCGCCGAAGAGATTATCGAGGCCGTGCCGAGCATTGAAAAAGTGCGTTTGGTGTCGTCGGGCACGGAAGCGGCGATGAGTTTTATCCGCGTCGCGCGGGGCTTTACGGGGCGGCAGTTCGTCGTCAAGTTCGCGGGCTGCTATCACGGGCACAGCGACGCTCTCCTTGCCCGCGCAGGTTCCGGTCTCGCAACCCTCGGTTTGCCCGACAGCGCGGGCGTTCCCGCGACCGTCGCCGCCGCGACCCTCACGGTTCCGTTTAACGACGAGGCCGCCGTTCGCGCGATTTTCGAGGCGCACAAGGGCGATATTGCCGCCGTCGCACTTGAACCAGTTGCCGGGAATATGGGCTGCGTTCCGCCCGCGCCCGGCTTTCTGCAATTTCTGCGCGATTTTACCCGCGCCGAAGGGGCCTTGTTGTTGTTCGACGAAGTGATGACCGGTTTTCGCTTGGCCTACGGCGGCGCGCAGGAACGGTTCGGCGTCATCCCCGATCTAACCGCGCTGGGGAAAATTATCGGCGGCGGTTTGCCGCTTGCCGCGTATGGCGGACGCGCGGACATCATGGATTGCGTCGCGCCCATCGGGCCGGTGTATCAAGCCGGAACGCTGTCGGGGAACCCGCTCGCCGTCGCGGCGGGGCGCACGATGCTGCGCAAACTGCGCGAAAACCCGCCGTATGCCGCCCTTGACGCCCGGTGCGCCAAACTCGCCGAACGCCTGCGAACCGACGCAGCCGACGCTGGCTGCAAGGTAGTTGTCAATCAAGTGGGCAGTATGCTGACGGTCTTTTTCACCGACCAACCCGTCACCGATTACGATTCGGCCCAAACCTGCGACAAAACCTGCTACGCCCGCTTCTTTTGGGCGATGCTGGAGCGCGGCGTGTATTTGCCGCCGTCGCAGTTCGAGGCTGCGTTCATTCCCGCGTCGTGGGGCGACGAAGAATTTGAACTTGCCGCCAGCGCCGCCCAGTCCGCATTCGCCACGCTCGCCGCGTCGCGCGAAATACCCTCCCGCCCGTTTGACAACATGCACCCCCTTATGT
>CAXTBP010000015.1:0-49655 GCA_964241985.1 uncultured Armatimonadaceae bacterium
AAAAACGCGACCGCGCGGTTTTCGTACCGTACGCTTGATATAAAATCCAATACCTTCCAGTTCAACGCGCAGGACAACATAATCCTCGCATCTGGGGACGTCACGCTCACGTCAAAGGGAATCGAGCGCAAATACAGCACGCTCCGCTATAACACGTTGCAGAGCGAAGGCGTCGGTGAGCGCATCGAGGACGGTAAGCCGATTTATTACCATATCCGAGGCAATCAGGCCGACGAAACCGCATTCACGAACGGCGAGCATATTGGCGAAGAGGACTTTTTGCCGTTCGACATCAGCGAATCGCGCATGGTGATCGTTGCCAAGTCCGTTTCGCTGGAGCCGAACCGGCGCTTGCAGTTCCGTCGGGCGACGTTTTATCTGGATGGTCAGAAAACCCTTTCGCTGCCGTTTCACGTCATGGCGCTCGGTCAAACCAGTTTGTTTGAAAATCCCCTGTTCGGTTATGGGTACAACGGTCTAAGCGTCGATTTGCCGTTTTACTACGATGTCCGAACCACGGGTATCGGGACGCTCCACGCCCGGCGCGGCGCGCGGATCGGCGATTCGTCCGCATTTGCTACCCGGCAAGGCTGGAGCATTGACGCTTTGCAGTCGTATAACGGGTCGCACCGGGCCGAGGGTTCGGTGGAACTGGTCGGCATCAACCGCACGGACTGGGCCGCCCGTTTCCGGCACGGGCAGCAACTGGACAAAATTACGTCCGGCAGCGTGTATCTGGATTTTCCCGGCGGCAGTCGCGGTTTGTTCGCGTCCAGTCAAGCGACGCGCACGTATTCCGAATTCAGTTTGAACGGTTCGCTATCCGCCTCGCGCGCGCCGGGTGTCACCGATGTAAGCACGGGGCAAAAAGGGCAGGCCTACGGCGATATTCGGGGCCAATTCGGCGCGACGACGCGGGAAAAGCCGCTCTGGGGCAGCACGAAAACACCCGTGCGTTACACGCTGACCACGGATTTTACGCGGCAAAGCGATTACGGCAGGGGCGGCGTAACCGGTGTTTCGCAAGGCATCATTTACACGAATACGACGGGCGCGCAGTTATTCACCAATCCGCTCCAGTTGAACCGCGCCACCAGTATTGCGCAGTCGGTTTCGCTGGGGCAAACATGGGTGCGGGCGTCCACGTCAAACGCGCAGGCCGAAGGCATTTCACTTCTGGGCACGACCGCGCTCAATCGCTCGTTCGGCTCGCTCGGTTCGGGCACGCTGTCCTACAACTATTCGCAAACGCCCCTGTATCGGATCAGCAATGCAAACGCGATTGCCAACGGGCGACAGCGCCTTGATTTAACCTCGTACCTAACCGGCAACAAAGCCAAATGGAATTTGACGCTCAACGCTTCGCAGGGCATTGATTCGCCTCAGCAAACTCTGTTCAGCAAACTGGACTTCGCGCTTGGCGGCCCGTGGCACGGTCATGTGCGCTTGTCTACATCGCGGCTTGGCGGCGTCAGTTACAAAGAAACCGAGTACGCCTTGTTCCGCCGCATTTTGGGCCGCGATTTCGGCGTATATTATTCCACGTCGGCTCGAAGATTCCAACTCGATTTGTCGCGCATCGGTTTTTAAGCCGTTTTTTGCACGTTTTTGTGTCGGGAAAAGCCCGAAGGCGACGAAGCGTTTGGTGTGGGCAGGATTTCGGGTAAAACACGGTGAACGTTTCTGTTGAAGCCCATCACCAATTTGTTTATTTATTGGTTCCTCCGCGCTTCTTTTGTTCTGGGTTCCTCCGGCTTACGCCTCGCCCATCGCCGCCTGATTTTTCGGCGGCATCCGCCGCCGCAAGCGAATGAATGCCGCGCACCGACGCGCTTGGATTGTGTAGACCTGATATACAAACGTCCTTTTCGCTTGCCGCGCCGCGTGCCGCTTTGAAAGGATTGTTTGCTTTATTATGTCCGACGTAGACCGCCGATTGAACGCCATAACGCCTTCGCCCGCCACACCCGCCGACACGGTTCCTATCGACCCGGAAGCGGCCCGTCCACTGGAAGCGCGGCTCGACGAGCATCTGATTCGCGTTCCGACCGAAGCGGATTTCGACGACGTGTTGTCGCCCGAAGGCAACAGCGGCGATTTGGCGGGCAGCGACGTTTCCACCTCGACCGGCGTCAACAATGCCGCGCTCGGCGGCACGTAGCCCTATCCCTTTCGTTGTTTCGCCCTTTAACCCCGTTTGTGTTTGCTACGCCGACGCCCGCTTCGCTCCATTTTGCACGGGCGCGGACGCACCGATTAGAAAGAATTGTTTCTTAGTTATGGATACCGCAGTTAAACCCGTCGCCCCCGCCTCCGCATCGTCGCCGTCCGGCGAACCGGAGCAAATCGTGATTGTCGGCGGCGGCCCGACCGGGCTGTCGGCGGCCTACCATTTGGACGGCGACTGGACGCTCCTCGAAGGCGCGCCGACGCTGGGCGGCTGGGCGAAAAGCATCGTCGCCGACGGCTTCACGTTCGATTACGCCGGGCACATCATTTTTACCAACGACGACTACGCCAAAGATTTGTTTTCGCTGTTTTTGGGCGACAACATCCATTATCAGGCCCGCGAAGCGTACATTTATTCCAAAAATACGTTCACGCTGTACCCGTATCAAGGCAACACGTTCGGTTTGCCCGACGAGGTTTTGCAGCAGAATATCTTGGGCGCGGTCGAAGCGTATCTGAAACTCCCCGAAGGCTACAAACCCAAAAACTTCCGCGATTGGATGGACACGTTCGGCGAAGGCATCGCGCAAAACTTTCTGGTTCCGTACAACACGAAACTGTGGAAGGGCGTGCCGCTCGAAGATATTTCGACCGACTGGCTGGGGAGCCGCGTGCCGTCGCCGAGCGTGGAGCAGATTATCGACGGGGCCATCAACACGCCCAAAAAGAACATGGGGCCGAACGCCTACTTCGGCTATCCGAAAAAAGGCGGCTTTCAAGCCATCATGAACGGTCTGGTCGCGCGGCTGGGCGACAGCGGCCCGCTCTTGACGAACAAAGCCGTGACCGGCGTCCGCGTTCGGGATAAAGTCCTCGAAGTGGGCGGCGGAGCGGCGAACGGCGGCGAAGACGTGCCGTACACCACTCTTGTTAATACGATGTCGCTGCCGCAGTTCGTCGGGATTTGTGACAAGGTTCCGCAAGCCGTGAAAGACGCCGTCACGCGCCTGCGTTGGATCAGTATTCAGTGCGTTAATATCGGCATCGAAAATAACCGCACCGACAAGCACTGGATCTATTATCCCGAAGACGACACGATTTTCCACCGGATTTTTGTGCAGGGCAACGCTTCGCCGTACTGCAAGCCGCACCCGGCAACCTCGGGCTACACCGCCGAGATCTCCTACATTCCGGGCACGAACTCGCGGCCCGTGGACGTGCTGGGCGAAGAAGGCTTAATCGCCAAAGTGGTCGCCGATCTGGAAACGGTGGGCCTGAAACTGCCGAGCGACGCCGTCCTGCATTCGTCGATTGTCGATATGCCGGTCGCCTATGTCGTGTACGAGGAGCATCGCTTGCCGACCGTACAGATCATCAAGGACTGGCTCGTGTCGAACGACATCCATACGGCGGGGCGGTTCGGCGACTGGGAATACTACAATACCGACCACTCGCTGCTGGCCGGAAAGCGCGTCGCCGATACCGTCAACGGTTTGACGGCGGTCAAAGCGCAAACGGGCCGCAAACAGTCGGCGGCTTTGCGTGTCAAGCAGCAAATGGAAGCCGCCGGTATCACAAACAACCACGCCGACGAATGGGCGAAAGTCGCCCGCGCCGGGAAGGATTAACCGCGCAATGGCGGGGCGGCAAACTGCCGCCGAAATAACAATGCGAAGGGCAGGCTTTGGGGCCTGCCTTTTGCGCGTTCCATGTAATAAACACCAACGAAACTACCTATGACACCAGAAAATACAACCGAACCGACAAACCAAACCGCCGCGCCAGACTACGGCATTATCGTGCACTGCCATTTGCGCTGGGATTTCGTGTGGCAGCGGCCCCAGCACGTCGTTAGCCGTTTGTCCAAATTCCACCCCGTTTTGTTTTTGGAAGACGCTTATCCCTTGCCGCAGGACGCCGATAGCGACAATCAGCCGCGTATGGAATTGACGCGCGTGTCCGACACGCTCACGGTCGCGCGGCCCCTGCTTTTGCCACTGACGGGCGATAAAGAAAAAGATGTTGCGGTTCACAAAGCCAACGGCGAAGCGTGGGGGCGCTTGCTGGATACGACCGTCAAAAACTTAGGCTGGAAAAATTTGGTGCATTGGTTCTACACGCCGATGGCGGTGGGCGCGCGCAATCGGTATAACCCGGTCGCTATCGCCTATGACTGCATGGACGAACTGGCGAACTTCAAGGGCGCACCGGCGAGTTTGAAGCAAAAAGAAGTCGATTTGATGGCCTCAAGCGATGTGGTCTTTACGGGCGGCCCGTCCATGTACGCGGCCCGGAAAGACAACCATCCGAACGTCCATTTGTTCAACAGCGGGGTCGATGTCGCGCATTTTCAGAAGGCAATGGACGCAAGTACGGTCGTTCCTGACGACGCGGCAAATTTGGCGCATCCCGTTTTGCTGTACTACGGCGTTATCGACGAGCGCATGGGCTGGGATAATTTGGCCGCCGTTTGCGACGCGCACCCCGAATGGAGCGTGCTCATGGTCGGGCCGCTGGCGAAAATTACCGAAGCCGACTTGCTGCGCAAACCGAATTTGCACTACACGGGGCAGCGCGGCTATGAGGATTTGCCCGGCTATTTGAAAGGCTGCGATGTGGCGCTGGTTCCGTTTGCGCTGTCGGATGCGACGCGATATTTGTCGCCGACCAAAACGCTCGAATACTTCGCCGCGCAAAAGCCCGTGGTTTCCACGCCCATTCAAGACATTGTTGACCACTACACGGACGCCGCCCGCATCGCGTACTCGCCCGAAGAATTTGTTACGTGCTGTGAGGCCGCACTGGTGCAAAGCGACGAAAACGCGGCCCGCATCCAAGCGGGCGCGAAGCACGCCGACGCGCAAACGTGGGATCGCATTGTGGAATCTATGCGCGGCCTCTTAGATGCCGCCGTAGCGAAAAATCTGTCCGCGCCCACCGAAACCGGAAGCGGGGAAACCAACGGCAGCGGCGACACGGACGGCGAAATGGCGACCGGGCAGGTGCGCTGGTATTCCGGCTCGCGCGGCGCGGGTGTCGTCGATACCGGCGAAAAAGGGGACGTGATGGCGTTTATGCCCGGCGAGGCGCAGGAAAATTTGGGTGGCGTTCGTGAAGGCGATTCGGTCGCGGTCGGCGGCGCGGTGTCGGCGACCCCGACGGCGGGGCCGTCCCATATCGGGCGCGACGACCGCACGGGCACGAGTATGTTCCCGACCGGTTTGGATCGTATTATGGGCAGTTCGGAATCCGGGCAGGCCGTCGGTATGCCCGAGGCCCCCGACGACAAAAAATAAGCGCGGCAACGCAAAGAGGCGCTGCCCTGACACCATACAAAAAGGCGGGAAAGAATGATTTTCGCATTTCTTGGCTCAACGGAATGGCTCATAATTGTTTTTGTAGGCGTGCTTGTTTTTACGTCGAATGCGGCGCGTCGAAAGCGATAATGCCAAGGAGGCGGCACAATGGCGGTGCGACGAAAATGGCGCGATGCGCTGTTTATAGGATCGATGCAGGTCGTGGTAACCGGCCTGCGCGGTGTTTTTCGCGTGTGGGAATGGTTCGCGCCGCCCGCAAAAAAGCAAAAACTGCGCACCGCCCGCGAAAAAATGGACGCGATGGAGCGGGACAGGAAATCATTTTTTCGCAAACTGGAAACGTCAAATACCGAAGAAGTGCTTGCCTTAACCGACGCCTTTGAAGACCGTTGGGATTCGTTCACCGGGCCGGAATGGGCGGATATTAGAGCACGGCGCGACGCATCGCGGGCCAAACTGCGCCGCATGAAAGAAGAAACCGAGGCCCTGCAATCCCTTCTTCGCGCACACGGAAACGATACCCAAGACGCAATTGACGGCTTGCGGGCCTATATCGAGGCCCATCCGAAAAGCGAAGCCGCGTACAGTTATTTGGGGGTCGTTTTTTACAAGCGCAAAGAATGGGACGAAAGCCTCGCCGCGTATCGTCAAGCCGAACAGTTGGCGATGCAAACCGTCGCGCCAAAGGGCGACGCGGCGGGCGACGAAACGCACGAAGTGTCGGTTTCCCTTGCCCGTTTGCATATCGGCGACGTGTTGGCAGAAAAAGGCGATGGGGAAGCCGCGCTCGCCCAGTACCATTTCCTGATCCAAAACGCGCCGACCGACCAAAGTTTCCCCGCCTGCTACGCTTATCTCAAACTGGGAAACGTGTACCAAACAATGGGCCAAATGAATGACGCCCGAACGGCATGGAAAGCCGCCATCAAGCGCGACGAAACCGGCATTGTCGCCAAACAGGCCCGGCAAAAACTGAAAGAGCGTTAGTCGTTCAAATCAGTAAAAGGGCGTGTCATAATAGCGTATGGCTTCCGCTTCGCCGCGTATCAATGGGATCGACCCGCCCTATCCCGCTCCGCTCAAAAGCGGAATGCGTTTCGCCGTGTCGCGTAAAATGCTGGGCCGTATGGAGCGATTGGCGCGGGCGGGGGCCGAAATCGAAACACTTTCCGGTCGCCGCGTGCCCGCTGCATGGACGCACACGCCGGAAACCGAACAGGTTTTGGTGCAAAGCGTGCTGGCAAGCGGCGAAATAGAAGGCGAGACGATTGTTTGGGAAGACACCATACTTCCCGCCGCCGACCGTTTGACTGTCGATATTGCCGCCGTGACACGCGCCCGCGAAGGCGCGCAAAGGCAGCCCGTTTTGCAAAAGCGATTGCAGGCTGTGGAAGCCATTACCACAGCGGCGATTTGGGCGTTGACCGAGGCCCGAGATACGCCACTTTCTTTTGATTTCGTTTTGGAACTGCACCGGCGGATGTTTGAAACGACGTTGCCCGATCTTGCGGGCAAACTGAAAACGCGGCAAAACTTTGTCAAAGGGGGCGCGTATCAAGTGCAGATGCTGCCCCCGGCGAAAACGGAGCCGTTTCTGCGCGAGCTGTGCGACCGGACGCGGCGCGAACTCGACGCTTCGGCACATTACGCGGAAACGTCCGCTTTTTTAACTATCGCCGAGTTTTTGTGCGACTTTTTAGCCATTCATCCGTTCCCCGACGGGAACGGCAGATGCGCCCGCGTTTTATCAACCGTGCTTTTGGAGCGGGTGGGGTATCATTTTTCGCGGCTTTACCCGCTGGATTCGGTGATTTTGGAGACGCGGGGCGCGTTTTACCGGGCGTTGTTCGACGCGCAAACGCAGTGGTACAAGCAGAACGAGGATTTAACGCCATGGGTCGCCTATTACACCGACGCAGTTTTCACGCAATGGACGCGCGCCGAGCAGCGTCTACGCGACCAAGTCGCCGGTACGTAAATTATTGGCGGCGGACGAGCAGAAGGCAGATGTCGTCGTGCTGATTGCCGCCCGCCCAAGCGTTATTTTCCTTGACGATGAACGCGCCGATTTGCGCGAGCGGCGCGGACGGGAAAACGGTGGCGGTAGTTCCGTTTACGTGCGGGCTGCTCGCCGCCGTTTCGGCTGCACTTTGTTGCATATACTGCTTCATGCCCAGCCGCGCGGCCCGCGCCAAGCCGTCCAAGCCGAAAAAGGGGCGGGTGAGCGCGTCGCGCGGGGGGCGCGCTTCCGTGATGCCGTCGGTCGTCATCAAAAGCAAGTCGCCGGGCGCGAGCAGCAAACGCTCCGCCTCATAGGGAAATTTGGGGGCGACGCCAAGCAGCGGGCCGAACGTCGTTACTTCCGTGGTGTCCGATGTGCTTGCGCTTTCTGATGCGCCGCGCAAAACAATCGGTGGCTCGGCCCCGGCGCAGGCGCACGCGATTTCGCCCGTGTTTGTATCCAAAACGACAAGGGCCAAAGCGGCATACGCGCTGACGCCGCGCTGGGTATCAAGGGCAGCGTTGCGGGCGACAAAATCGGTCAAGCGATTCAAGGCTTGGGCGGGAGCGCCGTTTTCGACGCGCAAAAACGCCCGCAGCGCGAATTTTATCTCCGATGTGTAGGTCGCCGCTTCCACGCCTTTGCCGGTCGCATCCCCGACAGCAAGGGCGACGCGCGCTTCGTCAACAGAAAACACATCGAAGAAGTCCCCGCCGATTTGCGCGTCGTCCCACGCGGATTGGTACACGGCCTCAATGGTGACGCCTTCGTACGCATCGGGGGCCGGGGCCAAAAGAAGCGAGCGCTGCAAGGTTTCGGCGATGCGCTCGTTGCGGGCAAGGGCAACGCGCAACGATTCTTCGGCTTGCTTGCGGGCTGTATTGTCATTAAAAAGGACGCCGATCTGCCGCGCTTTGGGCGGGCCGACGCGGTAGCCGAACACCTCGAACCAGCGATGCAGGGCCGGTATGTAGTTTTCGTAACGCACGGACTGGCCGGTGAGGGCGACGTTCCCATACACGGCAAACCACTGCGGGTCTATGTCGGGAACCATTTCACGGATCGTTTTGCCCTTCGCATTTTTCAAGCCCGATTGCCGCTCGAAAGCATCATTCACGTCCAAATACCGATAATCGATGGGCCGGTCTTTGTCGTCGAAAATCACTTGCAGTAGGCAGAAGCCTTGATCCGCACCTGCAAAAAGCGCATGGTACATTTCGCCCGTGAGCGGCGCATCAGGCAGCGTGTTAAGTGCCCCGGACATTTTGTCCGCAACCGTATCCATGCTTTTATTATGCACCAAAGTATGTCCGCACATAACAAAAACGGGGCGTCTGTCGCGCAAAAAATCCGCAAAAAACGGAATAAAAATCCGATTTGGCGGAAGCGCGCCACATCGGCACTTGCCGAGCCAAAGGGGTAGATTTAACTTTGACTTAATAATCGCAGAACAGACCACGGATAAAATTGTGTCGGGCGAACCAGCATAATTTATTGTGATGGGCACGTCAATCGTTGGGCCGGAAAATCGCCGCGCGCCGTCCTCACTGAAACAAAAAGAGGAAGGCGGAGCGAACGGATTGAAAGATTAACTTATGCCTCGTTTCACAGATGACGTTTTATCTCGACGCGCTTTGCTCGCGCGCGCGGGGTTGCAGGGTTTGGGCGCGCTGTTTCTTTCGGTTCCGCTACTTGGGGCCGAGTGCCGCGCGCAGAAAACCAAGTTTTCCACAAACCCGTTTACGCTCGGGGTGGCGTCCGGCGACCCAACGGCAGACGGCATCGTTTTGTGGACGCGGCTCGCGCCCGACCCGCTAAACGGCGGCGGAATGTCTCCCAATGATGTTCCTGTTACGTGGCGCATTGCCAAAGACGACCAGTTCAAAACCGTGGTGCAGCAGGGCAATGCCGTCGCTTCCGCCAAGTTGGGGCACTCGGTTCACGTGGAATTGACGGGACTGGAGCCGAGCCGCTGGTACTGGTATCAATTTTCGGTCGGCGGTATGGAAAGCCCGGTCGGGCGCACGAAAACCACGCCGCGCGCAGGTTCCAAACTGCAAAAGGTGACGTTCGCTTCGGTTTCGTGCCAAAACTATCAGGACGGGTATTACAACGCTTATCAACAAATGGTGGCGACCGAGGATTTGGATTTGGTCGTGCATTTGGGCGACTATATCTACGAGGGCGGGGTGGGCAAAGACAAACCCCGCCAGCACAACGGCCCAGAGCCGACCGATCTCGACGGCTACCGCAACCGGTACGCGCTGTACAAAAGCGACAAAAATTTGCAGGCCGCCCATGCCGCGTTTCCGTGGATTGTGACGTGGGACGATCACGAAGTCGAAAACAACTACGCCAATCTGCACCGGGATAATTTGATTCCGCCGGGCGATTTGGCCCCACGTCGGGTGGCGGCCTATCAAGCGTACTACGAGCATCAGCCGCTGCGCCGGGCGCAACTTCCGGTCGGGCCGGATTTGCTGTTGTATCGCAGGCTCGCATTCGGCGACTTGATCGATATGCACGTTTTGGACACGCGCCAATACCGTGCCGCGCAAACCACGCAGGAAAAACGCCACGATCCCGCGCAGGTCATTTTGGGCAAAACGCAGGAAGACTGGCTGACCGGCGGCATGGATAAATCCCGTGCTAAGTGGAACGTCATGGCCCAGCAGATTTTTTTGAGCCAGCGCGATTTGAAAGCCGGGCCGGAAACGTCGTACAGCATGGACGCTTGGGACGGTTACGCCGATACCCGTGACCGCTTGATGCGCTTTTTGGCCCAACGCAAACCAAACAATCCCATCGTTTTGTCCGGCGACGTGCACAACAACTGGGCCGCCAATCTGAAGGCCGATTTCAACAAACCGGAATCCGCCGTGGTTGGAGCCGAGTTCGTTTGTACGTCGATTTCCTCAAGCGGCGACGGCGTGGATATGACCAAAGGGGCGGAAAGCACACTGGTGGAAAACGAGCACATCAAGTTTTTCAACGGGCAGCGCGGCTATGTCAAATGCGCGGTCACGCCCGCGTTGTGGAAAACCGAGTATCGCGTCGTGCCGCAAGTCACCAAGCCCGGAGCGGCGATTTTTACGCGGGCGACGTTCGTTGTCGAAAACGGAAAACCGGGTCTAACCCGCGACGGAAAGGCTTAACCCGCCCTTATGAGCAATGCGGCTCTCGAAGACACGGCAACTACGGCGAACGCGCCCCGGTTCAACTTCGGCAAAATTTTTGTCTTGGGGTTCGGCTTTTTAGGCATCAGCCTTTTGTGGTCGATCTACGACGATTTCGTGCCGATTTTCTTGCAGGCGGGGCGGCCCGATTTCAGCAAGGGCGCGGGCGTCAACGGCTTCGGCTTGGGCACGACACAAACCGGGTTCATCATGGGCTTGGACAATTTCGCCGCCGTGTTCATTTTGCCGTTCGTGGGCGGCTTTTCCGACCGTTTGCAAACGCGCATCGGGCGGCGCAAACCGTTTATTCTCGTCGGTGCGCCGATTGCCGCGATAGCGTTTGCGCTCGCCCCGTTCGCATTGGGAAAGCCGCTCGGTTTATTTATTGCCTCGCTGATGATCACACTTTTGGCGATGGATATTTTCCGCACGCCGGTCGTCGCTTTGATGCCGGATTTGACGCCGCCCGCGCTCCGGTCGCAGAGTAACGGCATCATCAATTTTATGGGCGGCTTGGGCGGCGTGGTCGCGGCCCTTGTTGGCGGAACGCTGTTCAACAAATCGCCCATCGCGCCGTTTCTTTTGGGAGCGGGCGGAATGCTCGTCGCGCAGGCGATCGTGCTTTTAACCGTCCGCGAACCCGAACGGGTTGGGCAAAACGACCACGCGCCCGAAAAAGACGAGGAAGCCGTATCACTCGGTTTGCTACCCAGTTTGGCAAAAGTCGTCAAGGATTCGGACAAATCGGCGGCGCTACTTTTGGGCGCGATTTGTTTTTGGTTTTTGGGGCAAAGCGCGTGGGGAACGTGGTTCACCTCGTATGTGATTCAGTTGGTGCATCAAAACGGCGCGCTGCTCACGACCGGAGAGGCCGTCGTTTTGAAAAGCACGTTCACGACCGCTTCGCTCGTTTCCGCTATTCCGTCCGGTGCGGTCGGCGCGTATTTGGGCCGTAAAAACACGATTTTGCTGGGACTGGCGATTCTCGCCGCAAGCATTTTGGCCTGTTACTTCGCCCTCGATGCCGTGTGGATGCGCCCCATTCTCACCGTCGCGGGCGTCGGTTGGATGTTCGTGGTCGTCAATTCCCTCCCGCTCGTTTTAGACTTCGCCCCGAAGGGCCGGGCGGGAACCTATACCGGTTTGTATTATCTGGCCTCGCAAACGGCGAGTTTCTTAGGCCCGTTTTTAAGCGGCGGCCTGTTCGACTTGACGAACAAAAACTACCATTTGCTCGCTTTGTATTCCCCCGTCATGCTCCTGATTGCGTTCGCATTCGTTTTGGGCGTCAAAGGCAGCGCGAAGCCCGCGCGGTGAGTAGTGTAGCTGTGGTTGAATTGGCGGGTCTTTTCGGTAAACTGGAACAGAGGAAAACGATGAATACGCCCCGCGAGAAAATTAGCGTTTTGCCCGAAGTTGCTTCCGATGCGAATGACGAAAAATACGCGCATTTCGTAGAAGGACGGCTCGGCGAATCGAACAAACAAGATGCCCTTAGCATAGTGACCGGTTGGCTAAACGCGGTTCCCACTTCCGATCACGAAGCATTGTTCGGCGATTTTGCTGCGGCGGTTCATTCTAAAAATATGCGCGAACTTTTGCAAACCATCACAGACTGGGCGTCAACGGGCGAAGCGTATGTAACGCCCGGAATGGTGGACGAAGTCGTCGCCGCGCGTGATGCCTACGCGGAGGAAAACGGTTGGGATATTGGGAGATAAATCGCAGTCGGGACGTGGAGAAATTTTGGAATAAACTCTCCGAATTAACCATAGAAGAGCAGGCTGCGTACAACGAAGCCGACGAACTTTTAAGAAGCGACCCGTATCCCGGCAATCATCCTATCGGCGTGGTGTCGCATCTAAAAGGTGCGAACTCAACTGTAACCACGAGTACCGTCGGTTACCTAATAGCCAGCGCATCATTTACGAGGTGTTGAGCAGAAGCGACCTTGAAAAAAGCGCGAAGCAAAAGCGATTGGTTCTCGAATGGCCCGACTCGGAAAAGTTTGGCGAAGTGCACGTTTACTATATCGGGCCGCATCCCGCAGGCAAAGAGTATCAGCGTATCGGCGAACGCATGAACAAGCCGATTTGAAGAATGGTAATTGGTGAACACAAAAAGCCCCGCTTTCAAAGCGGGGCTTTTTGTTGTTGACCTTCGGGGCTTAACGTCGTTTGGTGGTTGTGCCGGAAAGGTCATAGCCTTGCGGTGCGGGGGGAAGCGTGGGCGGCGTGGTTGCGGCGGGAGCGGGGACGGCGGTTGCGCCGTTGCCACTGCCGTTTCCGTTGTGCCCGTTGCCGTCTATGCGGAGTTGACCGCTGACGAGTTGGGTGGCGAGCAGGGTTTGAATGACGCCGGTGATTTGATCGGTCGCGCCCCCCGCCGCTCCCCGGCCTTCGGCTCCCGAACCGCTGTTGATGTTGATGAGTTTGGCTTGCGCAAGGGCGGACGCAATCGCGGGCGTGATTTGCGGCAGCAGTTCCAGTTGGCGCAAGGCGAGGTAAGCGTCGCCGCCTTCCTTGATGGCTTGGTTGATGGCGCGGATGGCGTCGGCCTGCGCGTTGCCTAAGGCGCGGATTTTTACGGCTTCGGCGTCGGCGTTGGCTTCGGCTTGGACGCGAACGCGGGCGGCGTCAGCGTTGGCTTGCGCGATTTGCGTCGCTTTCAGTTCGGCCTCGCGCTGCAAAGCGAGGGCGTCCTGCCGCTTGGCTTCGGCTTCGGCGATTGTTGCGGCGTTTTGCGCCCGGCGCTGTTCCAAATCGCGCTGCTTGTCGTTGATGGCCTGCTCGGCAGTAAGCTGGGCCTCTTTGGCGCGCCGTTCCTGATCGGCGGACACGATGTCGGCGTTGGCTTTAGCCTCGACGGCGGATTGACGCCGCCGCGCTTCGGCGACTTCCGATTGCACTTCCTTAATGTTGAGCGAGTTAAAGACCAAGCCCAAGTCCTGCAATTCGCGTGAACACGCCGACTTGATAATAATCGCCAAGCGGTCGTCTTCTTCCACCGACGTGCGGGCGATTGCTTGACCGACGGGCGTATTGACGGGGATACTGTCGCCGGTTTGCACTTTGGCGGAAAACAGTTCGTCGTGGTTCAGCAAGTTGATCGCGCGGCGACCGGTCGAGGTGAGCAAGTCGCTCAAAATCCCGTTCTGTTCGCCCAAGGGCTTGGAAAAGAACTTGTTCGCGGCGGTGGTAATCATTTCGTTGCTGTCGCCGACGGACACAATCGCGGAGGCGAGAACGCGCACCTTGATTGGTTTGGGCTGTCCGTTGCGATCCACGTCGGCGGTTTGGTCGGCGATGTCCAAGTCGATGTTGATGGCCTTGGACGGAATAGTCGTGCCGGTGGTCAGGAGGGGGACTTCAAACGCCTTTCCCGGGCCGCGAAAAATGTTGCGGGTTCCGCCGAGGCGCGTCACCAAGCGAATGGTTCCGGCTTCCACGGTCGTCAAAAACCGGGAAAAGATAATCGGAATAAAGATAAGGGCTACCACCACGATAATGGCGATAGCAAATGGGCTGGGCATAGTTTTGGTTCCCTTTGAAAGCAGCGTAAACGTTACGCTTTGAGTCGGCTTGAATTAAGTTGTAAGTTGCGCTTTGATAACCGCGCACGTGTTTTTGTGCGGGTCGATGGAAACGACGAGTAGTTTGTCGCCGGGCGCGACGGGCACGGCGTTTTGCGTGTCTTCCCGGTCAAGATGGGCTAAAAGGCGCTTGAGTTCGCCGTCCACGGTGACGGTGACCATGCCGCGCCCCTGCGCGTCGAACCGGCCAATAGCGATGGCTTCTTTGGCAACCGCCCCGGCAAGCGTTTCCGCTGGTCGTGACGCGAACGAAAGGACGATCCGCATCATCGGCTTGGTAATCAGGGCGTAGAACGCGATTCCACACACGAGGGCGACAAGGGCGGTCAGCGGCTTACCCAAATGCGCGACAAGGAGCAGGCCCGCCGCGCCGGTTCCCAAGCACACGGAAAAAATTGTCAGGGGCGAAAGCCACGACCACAACCCCGACCAATCGCGCTCGTGTGGAACCGCACCCGCGCCGGGCTTGCCGCCGTTGCTCGCGCCGTGCGGCCCGCTATGCGGCTGCGAACCCGCCGCTACCGCGTGTCCGCCGTTGTGTGTCGCCCCGCCGATTGCCGCGCCGCCGTGCGCGTGGCCCAAAACCGGCGCGGAGGGCGCGCCCGCATTGGCGGCCCCGGCTGCCGGTGCGCCCGGCGTGTGGTGCAGGGTGGGCGTGTGGTGGTTGCCCAAATGGATGTCGCCGACGTGATGCCCGCCCGCGTCCGCGTGCCCGGCGTGGCCTTCGTGCGCGCCGCCGTGCATGAAGCCGAGCAATCCCTGCACGGCGATACCGATTGCGCCGATAAGGAGCAGCGCGTAATACAAGGACGCCAGCGTTTCGTAGATGAGCCGCACGATGGTGTGCAGGCCGTGCAAAATGTCCATAAGTTTGGGGCCTCCCGGATTTACGCCCCTTCATATAGTATGGCACGCGCCGTCGTGGTTTGGTTGCGCATAGATACAGGAAAAGAGCGTCGTCAAGAAAATAAAAAATAATTGTGATAATGTGCGAAAAAACGTGGCTTGACAGTTTCTTAAACTTCACTTAATATGGGCGTGTTATAGTTTTTGTCAGGAAAACAAAACCATGACGGTTGTTTTCCCATTTCTGCTGAAGTCCCGTGCAATTTCGCGCCCTTCGGCAAAACCTCTCAGTGACGAGAAAATACTCGAATTTCAGCAGTCGTCGGAGCGGGCCGTGTGCCACGCGCTCCCGTTTGCAAACCATCGAACTTTTTTGAACTGACGTTTAGAAATAAGGACAAGATAACTATGCGCGTACCTTTTGCCTGCCTCGTCCTCGGCATGGCTTCTGCTGCCCTGTGTGCTTCGCCCCGAGTGGGACACGCCCAAACCTTCAACGTACTCTACGATTTTACCGGCTCTTCTGGGAGTCAGGTAAGTGAAAACCCGACAACTGTTTCGTCAGGCATTACGGCAGGAAGCCTTGGCCGAGGAGCGGGCTTAACAACCGCTACTAACGGGGGACAAGACTCAATCAATAGTATGGGCTTTGAGACCAGCACGTCGCTGGTCGCAAACGATTACTATACATTCTCAGTAGGGCCAACCGCAGGTAATAGGGTAAACTTTTCTACGCTTGCATACACTGACCGCCACTCAGGTTCGGGGCCAGCAAGCTTTTCCGTCCGGTCAAGTGTTGACGGTTACGCAACCAGCCTGCTCACGTACAACATCAGCAGCACTAACACGAGCAACGTAAGCCATACGCTCGACTTGAGCAGTGTTGGAACGCTGCAAAATCTTTCCTCGTCTGTTGAGTTTCGTATTTATGGCTATAATGCCAGCGGATCCACCGGAACCTACCGTATACTGTCACCTTCTGCTGGCACAGGTCTGACGATTAGTGGAACTTTTGTGACGGCTGCGGCTGCACCGGAACCCGGCACGCTCGCTTTGCTCGGAACGGTCGCCGTTCCCGGAATGGGCTTGCTCGCCGCGCGTCGCCGCCGTGCCCGCAAAACCGCATAATTTCGGTACGCGAATTTGAAAATAAAAAGCCCCGCGCAGTTTGCGCGGGGCTTTTTTGCGCTGTGTAATATACAGGTCAAAGTCAAAACCTTAACCGAAATTTAACAAAAAACCGGTACGAATTTCTACTGCAAACGGTTCCCTAAACGCGCCGCGCGGGATACAATGGACGGGGCGGAAACGAAAAGACCGCCGCAAGCGACGCTGTTGTTGCGTGACCCTTTTCTTTGACCCTCGTTGACGCTGCGCGATGGCGAGCGTCAACCGACCATAACCCGCCCCGCGAACTGCGGACGGAATAAGGATTTTTGATGCGTTTTTCCATCACGAACTCAACAATTGCAACCCGCGCCAGACATAAAACCCTTTTGGGCGTAGCCGCTGCGGCCTCGGTCGCCCTTTGTGCATCGCCCCGAGCGAGCCACGCGCAAGCCTTTAACGTACTTTACGATTTCTTCACTTCTCCGGGCACGCAGACGTTCAATGCCCCAACCGCTGCAACCGTTCCGGCGGGCGTTTCGGCAGGAAACCTTGTCCGTGGCGCAGGCTTGACCTCGACTACTGCGGGAGTCAACTCGATTAATAGTGCCGGTTTTACGAGCAACAGCACGACGCTTCTCCTATCCGACAATGACTACTACGCCTTCACGGTTGGGCCAAGCACCGGCGTTGCAAATTTTGCCACGCTCGCCTACACAGACCAACGCTCGGGTACGGGGCCGCAGAATTTTTCAATCCGGGCGAGTTCGACCAATAATAGCTTTGCAACGGAACTGTTTAGTTATACCAGCACCGGCACTACCGGCAGCCGCACATTTGACTTGAGCACCATCACATCGCTGCAAAATGTGACGGCTCCGGTCGAGTTTCGTATCTATGGCTACAATTCTACTGGGGCTGGTGGAACCTACCGTCTCACATCCGCAACTGCTGGCACAGGTCTAACCGTTAGCGGAACGCTGGTGACGACAGCCGCCGCCGCGCCGGAACCCGGCACGCTCGCTTTGCTCGGAA
The DNA here is from genome assembly GCA_964241985.1 of uncultured Armatimonadaceae bacterium. Classification (GTDB taxonomy): domain Bacteria; phylum Armatimonadota; class Armatimonadia; order Armatimonadales; family Armatimonadaceae; genus CAXTBP01. The sequence goes on from CAXTBP010000015.1 coordinate 17,245, forward strand.
CGTGCGCGGTTCCCGGTATGGGCTTGCTCGCCGCGCGTCGCCGCCGCGCCCGCAAAACTGCGTAAGTTCGGTACGCGAATTTGACATGAAAAGCCCCGCGCAGTTTGCGCGGGGCTTTTTGTTTACGTCAATAAACGCGAACCGCGCTCGTGTTGACAGTTTGGCGCGTTTTCCTTTACTATGGCGGTGATATTTATGCCGCGTTCTGCGCGGCACACTGCCGCGAATTAGGAGGATACATCATGCGCTTGGGAAAAGCGGCGTTCGCAGTTTTGTCCGTTGGCCTGCTTGGGCTGACATTTGCGGAAGGAGCATTTGCGCAAATCAGTTTAAGGAACGACAGTGCATCGTACGCACAAGACTTTAATACACTGTCCGCAGCGGCAGGGCAACCTATGGTGTCCTATGCCAACAACAGCAGCACACAGGGAATGGGCCTGCCCGGATTGTACGCTCGCCAATTTGGCGGCAGCGCAGCGACGGGGACGCCGACGGTTTACCGACCCGACAACGGAAGTGCCACGTTCGGCGCGCTTTTCAGCTATGGAACCGGCACGCAAACGGACAGGGCGCTCGGATCAGCTGCAAGCGCCACACCGGGAGCGTTTGAATACGGCTTTCGTTTCACGAACGATGGAACCACAACGATCACCGGTTTCACGCTCAAATATACGGGCGAACAATGGCGTAATTCGGCAACCGACCAGCAAAAACTGGCGTTTTCTTACGCGAAATTTAGCTCCGGGATCACGGGGGACATAGGAAATGAAGCCAATTCCAGCGGCTCTCCCCAAGATGGCCGGTATACCGGCGTTGCCGCACTGGATTTCACGTCGCCCGCCACCCTTCCCACTTCTACAAGCCCCGGGGTCGCTACGAACGGGAACATCGACCCCTACCACACCGATATAATAGCAATGGTAAATGGTTTGTCTATAGCAAAAGGCGACGAGTTGTGGGTACGCTGGGTGGACATCAATGACGTTAATAACGACCACGGTTTAGCCATCGACGATCTTAGTTTCACGGCGTCCTTTGCGCCCGCCGTCAATGAACCCGAACCAGCAAGCCTTGTTTTACTTGGGGGCGTGGGTTTGCCGATGGGTGCGCTTTGGGTGTGGTCGCGCAAGCGAAAATAACGCCGCGTCAAATAAACCAAAAAGCCCGGCGCATTTCGCGTCGGGCTTTTTCGGTTTGTGCGTGGAGGCGGATTACGCATTCGCCATTTGGCGGGCTTTTTCCACGGCTTCTTCAATCGCGCCGACCATGTAAAAGGCCTGCTCGGTCAAATCGTCGTGCTTGCCCTGCAAAACTTCGTCGAAGGAGCGCACGGTGTCTTCGAGCGAAACGTACTTGCCCGCGATACCCGTAAAGGCTTCGCCGACAAAGAACGGCTGCGACAAGAACTTTTGGATTTTGCGCGCCCGATACACGATGAGTTTGTCGTCGTCCGACAGTTCGTCAATGCCCAAAATGGCGATGATGTCCTGCAACTCTTTATAGCGCTGCAACAACTGCTGCACGCCACGGGCCACGCGGTAGTGTTCCGGCCCGACAATCGCCGGATCGAGAATACGCGACGTGGACACGAGCGGGTCAACGGCGGGGAAGATTCCTTGCGCGGCCAAGTTGCGCTCCAAGTACGTGGTCGCGTCCAAAAAGGCGAAGGTCGTTGCGGGCGCGGGGTCGGTCGGGTCGTCGGCGGGAACATAAATCGCCTGAACCGACGTGACGGAGCCTTTGCGCGTGGACGTAATGCGCTCCTGCAACGCACCCATTTCGGATGCGAGCGTGGGCTGGTAGCCAACGGCAGACGGCATACGGCCCAAAAGCGCGGACACTTCCGACCCGGCTTGCGTAAATCGGAAAATGTTGTCAACGAAAAGGAGCACGTCTTGGCCCTGCTCGTCGCGGAAGTATTCGGCCATCGTCAGGCCCGACAGTGCGACGCGAAGCCGCGCGCCCGGCGGCTCGTTCATCTGCCCGAACACCATCGCGGTTTTGTCGATGACGTGGGCCGTATTGCCTTGCGCGTCCTTGAACTCGGTTTCGCCCATTTCGAGCCAAAGGTCGTTGCCTTCGCGCGTCCGCTCGCCCACTCCTGCGAACACGGACACGCCGCCGAACTCGACGGCGATGTTGCGGATGAGTTCCTGCATCGTGACCGTTTTGCCCACGCCCGCGCCGCCGAACAGGCCGATCTTGCCGCCCTTCAAATACGGGCACAGCAAGTCGATGACCTTGATACCCGTGACGAGCACTTCGGCTTTGGTCGCCAAATCGTCGAAAACCGGGGCCGAGCGGTGAATGGGCATGGTTTGACCGGGTTCGGGAACCTCGCCGCGCTCGTCGATAGGACGGCCAAGCAAGTTGAACACGCGACCCAGCGTTTGCATTCCCACAGGCACGTTGATCGGGCCGCCGGTATCCTCGGCGAGTGCGCCGCGCACCAAACCGTCGGTGGACGACATAGCGACTGCGCGGACGACATCGTTGCCCAAGTGCTGGGCGACTTCCACGATCAGGTCGTCGGCGTTGGTGCGGGGAACGCGCACGGCGTTCAAAATACTGGGCAGTTCGCCGGGCGCGAACGCCACGTCAACCACCGGGCCTTGAATTTGGACGATTTTTCCGGTCGCCATAGTGTTTCCATCTGCTCCTTGCTGGCTTGCTTTTAGACTTGCTTGCAGCGCCGACGGGCGTTCCTGCGAGAAAACGCCCGTCGGCTGGTTAAAAATTAGGTTTTGAGTGCCCTTAGCGGGCGGGATGGGGAAGGCCTGCACAACATTGTGAAAACAAGTACAAAGTGCCGGTTACCCCTTCCAGTATAGCACTTCGCCCGCTTTGCGTCAATCGTAGCGTCAATTGAAGGAAGAGCGAACCCCAGTGCCTATTTGCGCGTCTAACGGCACTATGCAGCAATTATTCCGTTCGTTGTCGTGCGCCGCTGTTTTGGCGGCGGGGCTTTTTTGTGCTGGCTTGCCTGTTGCGGCCCAATCACCCACTCCCGTCACAAGCACCGCGCAGGCCGTCGCGCCGCAGGCGATTGACGGCGTCACGGTTTTGCGCGACGTTTTGTATTTGGCCCCGGATCGCAAAGAAAAGTTGGATTTGTATCTGCCGTCCGGGTACGAAAAGAGCAAGGCAGCACGGTATCCCAGCATCGTGATTATCCACGGCGGCGGCTGGACGGGTGGGTCGAAATCGGCGGGCCGGGAAAAAGAAGAAGGCACAACCTTTGCACGGGCAGGCTACGTGTGTGCAAGTATCGAGTACCGCTTAGACGCCCACGACCGCTGGCCCACCAATGTCTACGACTGCAAAAACGCCGTCCGATTTTTACGGGGGAACGCCGACAAATACCACATCGACGCAGCCCATATCGGCGTTATCGGCGGTTCGGCGGGCGGGCATTTGGCGCTCATGGTCGGCTTGACAAACGGCAACCCAAAACTGACGCCGACCGGAACCGATACGCCGTACCCGAACGTGTCTGATAAAGTGGACGCCGTCGTGGATATGTACGGCATCGCCAATCTGCTGACGGCAAAACAAACGGATAAAGACGGCACGCCGCTTGCCACTCCCAAATCGTGGAATAGTGTGTTCGGCGACCATAAGCCGATTACCGACGCCGACCGCGATCTCGCCTCGCCGACAAGCCACATCGGCCCGAAAACGCCGCCCGTCCTCATTTTGCACGGCACGAGCGACACAACCGTTGACCGCGACCAGTCCGTCGAACTGGACAAAAAATTAGCGGCGGCGAACGTTCCGCACCAACTCATTCTCGTTCCGGGCGTTGGGCACACGTTCGATTTGGAAACGTGGAATAAAAAGCCGCTGCCGCAGGATTTGCGCCCCGTCGTCGTCGCGTTTTTCGACAAGTACCTCAAAAGCAAAAGCGACGCCAAACCGTAAGCGGTGCGTTAAATTGTCCAATCGGCGAAAAGAAGTCCGGGCACTTTACCGAAATCGCGTGTATTGCGCGTTAAAACCGTCGCGTTGTTGGCAAGCGCAATCGACGCAATTTTCAAATCCTGCGTCCCAACGCGCACTTTTGCAGCTTGCAAGGCGTCAAAGTGCGCGGCGGCAGCCTCATCAAAAGGCAGAATAGTTAAGGCGCAAAACGACGTTAAATTGCCGTTCAAAGAGCGATAAGTTGGTATCCAGAGCGCGCCTTCTTGTGCACGCGCGGCCCTTTCCATCCAACCGCGCACCTGTTCCTCGTAGTTTACTATAGACGTGACTATCTGGTCTTCGGGAACAGAACTCGAACGCATTTCCAAAGTCAGTGCTTGCGCGCCGCCCCACTGAATAACGCTAATATGGTCAGTGTCCAGCAGAAACATGATACGGCTCCTCTTTATCGCTTTTTGGGGCGTCGTCATCGTTAGGTCGGTCAGCGTTGCGCCATTCACGTCCCAACCGCACGACCTCGTCAAAATGCGGGTCGTTCGCGCTGATACCTAAAATGGATCGCCAGCCTTTTAGACTGTTTGTTTTTTCCTTCGGTTGAGATTGTTCTATCGCAACCACTTTATTTTCCAACTCGGCGACGCGCTCTTCCAATGTTTGTGCCATTTTCTTGTGTCCCTTCTCGCTTATTTTACCGCTTGCCGCAAGCCACCGTATGGTATTCTAAGTGCAATAAATTCCCTCACAAAGGGCCGTAAAAAGGCACGAAAACCACCATGATTGAACCCGGCGGCTATGTCCGCGATTTGCTCAAATCCACTCCCGGAAAAACCGTGACGGCGCGGGGCTGGGTCAAAACTCGGCGCGACAGCAAAGGCGTTTCGTTTATCCAACTGTCCGACGGTTCGTCGTTCGCGGATTTACAAATTGTCGTGGACGCGGGCACGATTGACGAGACGGTCTTGGCGCAAGCGACGACGGGCGCGAGTTTGGAAGTCGGCGGCGTTTTGGTGGAAAGCCCGGGCGCGGGACAGGCCGTGGAACTCAAAGCGAGCGCGATTACCGTTTTGGGAACCGCTGACCCGCAAACCTACCCCTTACAAAAAAAGGGACACACGATGGAGTTTTTGCGCGAAATCGCCCATTTGCGCCCGCGCTCCAACACGTTCGGGGCCGTGTTTCGCGTCCGCAACGCCTTGTCGTTCGCCGTCCACAAGTTTTTTCAAGAAAAGGGGTTTTTGTATCTGACCGCGCCGCTGATTACGACGAGCGACGCCGAAGGGGCGGGCGCGATGTTCGGCGTGACGACGCTGGACTTAATGAACCTACCGCGCGTCGAGGAAACCAACGCCGTCGATTACGGACGGGATTTCTTCGGGAAGCAAGCGCATTTGTCGGTTTCCGGTCAGTTGGAGGCCGAGATTTTCGCGCTCGCGTTTTCCAACGTCTACACGTTCGGGCCGACGTTTCGGGCCGAAAACAGTAACACGCCGCGCCACTTGGCCGAATTCTGGATGATCGAACCGGAAATGGCGTTCTGCGATTTGGACGGTGACCGCGCGCTGGCCGAAGAATTTCTCAAGTACATCATCGCCTACGTTTTGGACAACTGCGCCGCCGATTTGGAGTTTTTCAACAAACGCATCGACGATTCGGTTTTATCGACGCTGCATCACGTCGTCGAAACGCCGTTCGAGCATATCACCTATACGGAAGCCATCAAAATTCTGGAAAAGAGTGGCAAAGACTGGGAGTTTCCCGTGCAGTGGGGAATCGATTTGCAGGCCGAGCACGAGCGGTATTTGACCGAACACACATTCAAAAAGCCGGTCGTCGTAACAAATTATCCCAAAGACATCAAGGCGTTTTATATGCGCCTCAACGACGACGAGCAAACCGTGCGCGCGATGGATGTTTTGGTTCCGCGCATCGGAGAAATTATTGGCGGTTCACAACGCGAAGAGCGGCACGACGTTCTATTGCAAAAAATCCAGAACCAAAATCTGCCCATTGAAGGCTACTGGTGGTATCTGGAACTGCGCAAATACGGCACGGTTCCGCACGCGGGCTTCGGCTTGGGCTTGGAGCGAATGCTGATGTATCTGACCGGCATGAAAAACATCCGCGACGTGATCCCGTTCCCGCGCACGCCCGGCTACGCCGAGTTTTAGGCCTGCGCGATAAAATTATCAAGAACGGTAATTGATAAAGGAGCCTGCAATGACAATAATCCTACCGGAAATTGCCACGGACAAAGACGGAACCGCGTGGATTGAACATACTAACACCAAAGTGATTGAAGTTGTGTTAAACCAGCGAATGGGTGGCTTTTCGCCGGAAGTTTTGGCACAACAAATGCCACACCTTACGCCCGCGCAAATCTACGCGGCCCTGCAATACTACTCCGCGCACCAACCGAGCGTTGACGCGGAAATTGAATCGCGTAAAACGTGGGTTGATGCCACTCAAGCGCAGGCGGCGCGCCCTGCACTTGAACGGGCGGCGTTGTTGGGGCGCATAAAAACGCCTGCATGATTTTTCTCTATACGGATGAAAACGTTCTGGGCGGCATCACAGACGGGCTACAATCGCGGAGCGTGGACGTTCTGCGCGTACAAGACGACGGTTTGATGGGAGCGTCCGACCCAAGAGTATTGCAGCGGGCAACGGAGTTAGACCGGGTCTTGTTTTCCCAAGACGACGATCTGCTGCGTGAGGCCGTCAAAAGACAGCGGAAAAACGTAGCCTTCCCCGGCGTAATTTACGCGCACCAATTAGACGTGAGCGTTGGACAGTGCATTGACGATTTAGAACTCATAGCCAAAGTTTGCGAGCCGGAAGAATTTGCCAACACAATTACTTACCTTCCGCTTCGTTAATGGCATCGAAACAAATTAACAGTGCAGAAGGCGGAGAATAATTGAAAACGCAGTCCATTGACACGCACCCCGACGTGGAAAAAATTCTCATCGAAGCGTACCGTCGTATGACCCCGGCGGAAAAAATCGCCAAGATGCGGCAGCTGAATGAATTTGCAAGTCAGCTCGCGTTCGCCGACGTAAGGCAGCGTTATCCCGATGCCCCGGAGCGTGAGGTCTGGCTGCGGGTCGCGTCACGCAATATCCCTGCTGACCTGATGCGAAAAGCATTTGGGTGGGATCCTGACAAGAAAGGCTACTAAGGCGAGGTGGCTATGGTCAGCGAAGCAGAGATAGTCGCCCATAAAATCATAGCTGCGTTTGAGGCGGTTGGGATTGAGTACGCCGTTGGCGGTTCGGTGGCAAGTACGATGTATGGCTTTCCCCGTCTGACCGCAGATGTTGATTTGATTGCCCAAGTGCAGCCCGAACAAATCGAACCGCTGGTGGCTGCATTAGCGGACGAATTCTTTATTGATGGAGATATGATTTTAGCTGCATTACAAAACACAAGTGGCAAGGGCGGCGCGTTCAATGTAATTCATTTGCCAACGATGATAAAAGGCGACATTTTTGTCAAGCAAGAAACGCCTTTTGATGTGTCGAAATGGCAGAGGCGACAGAAGAGAAAAATTGTACTGACTTCAGAAGAATCCCCTGTTTTTGTTGCGTCACCGGAAGACATGATTTTGCAAAAGCTCAAATGGTATCGGTTGACGGGCGAGCGTTCCGACCGGCAATGGGGCGACGTTTTGGGAATGCTTAAAGTGCAGAGCGACCGATTAGATAAAACCTACTTGCAACACTGGGCACGGGAACTAAATCTTTCGGATTTGATCGTTCAAGCCGCAAGCGACGCCGGTCTGTCCGGTCTTGAATAAATAAGCCGGGCTAAAAGTTGTAGTTGGCGGTTAGCAGCAGTGTGTCCAAGCGGCGGTTGGGGCGGTTGCGCGGGTTGAGGGTCGTTGCTTGATACCCGGCTTCCAAACGCGCGTGTTTATTTATTTGGCGGGCGAGGCCGATAAACGGGCGGTTTTGGTCGAATCCGGCTTGCGGCCCGCCCGGTGTGGTGTTTAAGTGAATAAACAGTTCGTCGGAGGCGACCGCGCCCCATCGTTTTTGCGCATCCAGTGGTTTGTAAAATCGGATTTGATGGCGAAAACGGTAGGCGGTTTCACCCGCGCCGGAAATAAAGCGCTCTTCCAAACGGGTTCGGTTGGTCATGTCGAAGTTTGCGTAGCGGTTTTCAACTAAGACTTGCTGGAAGATACGGTGTTCGTTGACGTAGCGCGGTTTGAAACTGGGCGTCCATCCGTAGCCCAACCATAGCGAAACGGTCGGGCTAACTTGATACCCGACGGCAGGGCGTATAAGAAGCTGTGTTACATCGCTGAAATGATTGCCGACGCGGGGCTGAACTTCGCCATATAGGCGAACACCGTTCTGAAAGCGTTTATTTACGGTGAGCAGCGTCCATAATTGGCTGTCGGTTTCGTCGGCGCGGGCGGCGCGGGGCATCAACGCAGCGCAGAAGGTAACCGCCGCAAGAGCGGTGAGGAGGGCAAAGCGGGATTTTGCCACAAAAAAAGAAGCGCGAAAAGGGTGGATCATGTTTGGTACGCACCATTCGGTACGACCTTCGTTTCTTTTTATAGGTTGAAAAAACCTTCGTTTTGCGTTGGCCCCGTCTTTTCTTATGCTCAAACGAGCGTCTTCGGCTTTTAGGCTGGAAGAAGTGCGGAAGCGAAGACATTTACTGCACAGCATATAAGTAGCCGTCGTTGAAGCCGAGGTACACGGTTCCGTCGGCCCCAATGGATGGAGAAGACGATTCGACGTACGAGCCGCTCGGTACTTTGCCTGTTTTGGTCTTCCATTTCGTGGTTCCGTCGCTGTTTAGAGCAAAGAGATACTCGTCGGGGCGCTCGGAGTTGCCGAGATACCGACGCCCCCCGATGTAAAGTGTGCCGTCCGCTCCAAGGGCGGGCGTTGTGGCAAACGCTTCGTCCGTGTCCGGGTCGCGTTTCCATTTCAGATTTCCATCGGGGTTTAGCGCAACCAAGGAACCGAGGCGATGGGAGGGCGTGAAGTAAAGGGTTCCGTCGCTGCCAATCGCGGGGGCGGATGCTGAGGTTTGAGTGGACTTCCAGCGGAAAGAGCCGCTGGGATCGAGGGCATAAAGCCCACCCGCTGCTGCGGCATAGACCGTTCCATCCGCGCCAAGAACCGTATTCGTGATGAAAGCGTCGCGGATCAGGTAACTCCATTTGAGCGTTCCATCCGGGTTTATGGCGTTTACGTAACTGAAATAGCCCGGCGAACCGCCCTCAATCACGCCATCGTGATGCGCATAGGAAATGTTGGAGCCAATATAAAGGGTTTCATCGGCCCCGATAGCGATACTTCCGGTAAAAAAGTAGTTCCCTACCATTCTGCCTTCATACAGCCACTTTTGTGTTCCGTTGGAGTTGATAGCAACGATGTAGCCCGCATCTATGGAGGCCACTGGGTCATAAAAATTCACCCTGTCCGACGCGCCGACATACACCGTTCCGTCGCTTGCAAGCGCAAGGGCACTGGTAATACTGGTGAAAATGCGAGCGTTGGGCGAGGGCAACCCTTGAAACCGTGGGTTTGTGATTTTGTGTTTCCATCGCAGGATTCCGGTAGCGGCATTGAGGGCGTACACGTAAACCGGCTGATCTGGCTCCGCATTTGCTCGCGCTCCCACATATACGGTATTGTTTGCGCCCAGCACCGGAGCATAGAAACCCAATCCGACGGGGTACTTCCATTTCACGGAACCATCGGGATGCAGGGCGTACAGATAGGGGTCTTCCGCGCTGAGGTCAAGCGTGTCTGCTGAACCGACATACACGGTTCCATCGGCTCCAACAACTGCCGAGTGCGAAATGCCGCCTCCTTGCGCGGCAATTTGGGCTTGCCATTTGAGCGTTCCGACTGCCGCCTGCGTCCCGCCGCTTGCGCTGCGTGCCGTGTTACGCGCGTTGTTGAGGAGTTTAGGCCACGGGGCGTCTTTGGCGAGGCCGACGGAGCCGACGGAGCGCGGGGCAACTGTGACGCCGACGTGGGCGGACTGGTTGGATTCCGTTTCTACCGCGTGCACGTGCGCCGAGCCTGCGGCAAGACCGGTTGCCGTGATTTGCGGGCCGCTGCCGCTCACTGTTAAAACATTAGTATTGTCGCTTGACCACGCCCACGTACTTCCCGACGTGAGGACGACCGCGCCGGATACATCCAAAGCGGTTGCCGTGAACGTTAGCGTATCGCCTGCGGTTACGTCGGACGCACTGGAGGCGACGACAACGGACGCAATCGTGCTTCCCATTGTGAGGGTCGCGTCCGTATTTTGATCGGCGACAATCGTCAAGCCCACCGTGCCGCTTGCCTGCGCCGTGCCCGTGCCATCGGCGTTGGGGTACGCGGTCGCAACGACCGTAACCTGACCCACGGGTAAAACCGGGAACGAAATTACGGAGGCGTCCTGTCCGGCGGGCGGACGAACCACGATTTGTGAGGCAACGGTTTTGCCGCTGGCATCGCTGAGGACAATGCCGATACTGCTTGCCGCAAGGGGAATGAGGCGCGACGCGGCAGGCTGAGGCCAGCGAATGGTAAAGTGGGCCGCGCCCCGGCTTGACGGGCTGGCCGTGGATGCGGCTGCCGGGTCGGAGCCTGATTTCTTGCCGCCGCTACAGCCCGCAAGGAGCAAAGGAAGAAACAAAACCGACAGCGCCAGTAAAAAACGTATGCGTAGGAACGGGAAGCGCACGGGGCCACCTTTTCAAGCAAGGCAAAAGGTAGTGCATTGTAGCACAAGCCAAGCAAGAAAATAATGTGGATTGTGACACAGGCGGGCGGGCAATCAAGAAGGCGCGGCAAGTAAATCAGCGCACGTTGTAGGTACGAAGCGGGGAAGTAGGTGTTTGCCGAAACGCTCGGCCTCTTCTTGGTGCGGGTAGCCGGACAAAATGAAGGCGTCGATGCCAAGCGCCATATAGTCGCGCAGTTTTTGCTCCACTTGATCGTAGGAGCCGACAATCGCCGTGCCGCAGCCCGCGCGGCCCCGACCGACGCCCGTCCACAGGTACTTGTCCACCCAGTCGCCTTGTTCGCGTAGCGCGTTTTGCCGGGCGCGGCCCACGCTGTTCTTGTCTTGCGACCGCTGCCGAATGGCGTCGCCGGTCGCGTCGGTGAGGCGCGATACCAAACGCACGGCGGCGTCAAGCGCTTCGCGTTCCGTTGCCCGCGCGATAACGTGGACGCGCAGGCCGTACAAAAGGCTTCGGTTGTAGGCGTGCGCCCGCTCTCGCATTTCGGCGATCCCACTCTGGATAAAATCGGTGGTGTCACCCCAAAAGAGGTACACATCGGCACTACAGGCGGCGGCGTCTTTTGCGCCCGGCGAACTACCGCCGAAGTAGAGGGGCGGGCCGTTTGGGCGCGTCGGTTCGGGCAAGTCGCGCTTCAAATCGGCGATATGGTAAAAGTCGCCCGCGAAGTTGACGACTTCGCCCTGTGGCGTGCGCCAAAGCAACTTGATAATTTGCATGAACTCGCGCGTTCGCTTGTAACGGATTGCGCTGCTTTCCAATGGCAAACCGGCGAGCGGCGAGGAGATGATGTTGACATTGAGTTTGCCGCCCAGCATTTGATCCAAATTGGCGGCGGCGCGGGCGAACATCGGCGGGTGCGCTTCGCCGACGCGCACGGCGGGGAGCAGCGACAGGGTTTCCATTTCGCGGGCGACGTAGGCGGCCATCGTCCAAGCGTCCACGCCCGTGTTGAAGCCCGACGGCAGCAATATATTTTGAAAGCCCGCCGTTTCTGCGCTCAAGATTACGTCGCGCAGATGCGGCGGCGTGGATGCGAGAGCGGGATCGGCGACACCCAAAAACTCGGCGTCTTCTTCGCAGCAGGGCGCGAACCATCCCATTTCCACGGGGCGGTTTGAAAGGGTGTGGTTAGTTGGGAGCATTACCGGCCTTCGGCTGCTTGCCTTCATCTTTATTTTCTTCTTCGCTATTGCTACCTTCGTCGTCTTCGGCGGGGTCATCGACGTGCATCACCAAATCCCACGCATTGCGGAGCGCAAGCCCGGTAAACGAAAATAAGGATGCCGCCAAAACGAACCGACCGACGGAATTGTTTTGCGTGAGCATCAGGCCTGATACGAGCGCGGCAACAATCGTACCGTTATAGGTCACGGCTTTTATAACGTAGGCGCGCAACTCTTCCGCACTTACTTCCTCGTAGCCTTCGTCGCGGCGAATCATCATTAGGATACGCACCGCGATAATCAGCGACGGAACGAGGTTTGCCAGCGCAGCAGCGGCAATTTCCCAGCCCAAAACGCGCCCGCCTTGTTCGGCCAGCAAACCCAAAAGCGCGGCGACCAGTACGCTGGTCAAACACAAGAGCGTTTGCCGGGCCACACTCCGGTGGTTTTTTTCCTGTCCGATGGTTTCCTTGTTGACCGTTAAGGCGACAAACAAAAGACCCGTAAGCGTCGCCGCTGCCGTTCCGGCTAAAACGTAAAAATCTTTCCAGTTTTCCAAAAGAACTTAAAACGACTGGCCCAGCGTGATATAAGTGCGCAGGCGGGAGCCGTAGGCGGCATCGAAGCGGATCGGGCCAATCGGGCTTAAAAAGCGCAGGCCCGCGCCTACGCTTGCTTTGACGCCGGGGAAATCGGCGCGGCTGTCACGTCCGCCCCACGCATTGCCCCCGTCGGCGAACACGACGGCCTGTGTCCCGCCGCCAAGCGGCAGGCGCAGTTCACCGGTTCCCAGCACCATGCGCGTGCCGCGAATGGAAAACAAATCGTAGCCGCGCAGCAGTTCATAGCCGCCCAAAAAGTATTGTTCAGACAGGGGCACATCGCCGGTCGAAACGCCGCCCAAAAGGCGCACGGCGAGAACCGGTGTGCGGCTTGCCGCATCGCTGTTGTCCAGACCCGGGAGCGGATTGAGCGCGAGCGGCACGTACTGGCGTAAATCGAGCGTCGTTTGATTGAAATTCCGATTACCGCCAAATCCGCTTCCCGCTTGCTCGAACGTAACCGAGCGCAAAAAGCCCCGGCGCGGATTGTCGGCGCGGTCGCGCCCGTCGCTGACCAATCCTAAGCCCAGTGCGCCCACGGTTGCGTCCGCCTGCGCGAGTTCGTCGTAGGGCGGATTAAGGTCAAAGGGAATGGAATCGTAGCCGACTCGGTCATTGCGGTACGTGACGAGCGCGGATAACGATTCGCCAATCGTGCGAACGCCGCGCACAGTCGCGCCGCGCCGCCGCTCATACGAGCGAATGCTGTTTTGATCGCCGGAAAAGAAGGGCAAAAAGACCGTGTTTTTCTGGTACACATCTACGCCGAATCCAAAAGAATCCACACCGAGCGCGGGCACATCGTAGGAGGCGTTGAATGCCGCCCGCGAATCGCGGTCGGTAATGCTGCCGTCGGGCTGCACAATGCCGCGCGTCGTGCGCTGCCACTGAATGGACGCCCGCTGGGCAAGTCCGGCAAGATTGGCTTCGGAAACATCGGCGAACCCGACAGCTCCGGCCCCGTCGGAATAGCCCACGGTCGCGGCGACGTTAATGGTTTGGCGCTCTTTGACGCGCACGACGATTTCGACCTGCCCCACTTCGTCTTCGGGCACGTCGGCAAAGGTCGGCAAAACGGGCGCGGGCGGAACGGTTTGCGGGTCGGCCTGCGCGGTGCTTGCACCGACGGCAGCAGGCGGCGCGTTGGGCACGGTTCCCGAAGCCCCCGCCGAGGGCGAGGCCGTTCCTTTTTGCACGCTCGGCGCGGGGCTGCTCGCAGGCGGCGTTGTAGAAGGGGCGGGCGGGGTTTCGTCGAGCGTGCCGGGAAGCTGCGTGGTGATGGACACTTCGCTGAAAATACCCAAACGATCCAATCGGTTGCGGTCGTTTTGCACGCGCTTGGCATCGTAAATGTCGCCCGAACGAACGGACAGCGCGGACAAAATCGTTTTGGTGCGGGTGTGCCGGTTGCCTTTGACGAGGATGCGAACGATGCGCCCTTCCACAATCGACACGCGCAAAACGCCCGTCGTTTCGTCCAAATCTACGCCCACAACTTGGGCAAGCGGGTAGTTTCGGCTTTGATACAACTTACGGATGGCGGCGCTCACGGCCCGCAAGTTTTCGCGGGTCGCGGGTTTGCCGACGATAACCGACGCCACATTTCGCGCGACAAATTCGGGCGCTAAAATCCCCGCGCCTTCCACAACAACCGAGCGCACCGTGACCCGGCTCGCCGCAGCGGGAACCGAAAGCGGGGGCGTGGCCTGCGCGGTGCTTGCACCGACGGCAGTTTGTGTGGGCGGCACAGTGGGCGCGGCAGGCGTTTGGGCATCAGCGGTGACGGGCAAACACGCGGCGAAAAGCGGGGCGAAAATGAAAAGCGCGCGAAGACGCGAAGCGTCAGCAAAAAGCATGAAACCGAAAACCTTTTAAGGCGAGCATCGGAGCAAAAAATAAGAGCGCGGCGGGTGGAAAAAATATGTCGCCGCTTGTATTGTACCGGGAAACCGCGCGAAAACGCGAACGCCACGCGGAAACTGGGGCGCGGCGCAGCGTGAACCTTTTCATACCAAACGCCTTTTTCGCAGGGTAACGCGGGCCGGGTTTGCTTTTTTTTACAAACTCGGCGTATAATCCGCAGTCAAGCGGCACGTTCAAAGGAGTTTATTGTTGTGGCGAAGGGACTGACGGAAAAACAGCGCAAGGTTTTGGAGTTCGTCATCGACTTCCATAAAGCGCACGGTTTTTCGCCGACCATCCGCGAACTGGGCGAAAGATGCGAAATCAACAGTTTGCGCGGCGTGACCGTGCATCTGGACGCCTTAGTTCGCAAGGGGTTTTTAACCCGTGAACGCAGTATTTCGCGCTCCATTCGCGTCGTCGGCCCCGACCCCCGTGAAGCGGTGGCGATCAATGGCGCGTCCCGCGCCAGCCGTCGAAAAGCCGTACCGGGGGCGGGCGAATCGTTTGGCGTTCGGCTTCCCCTGCTTCGCGCGCCAAGCGGTGCGCAAGCCGGTGCGCGCCTGCCCGACAAGCGAGCCGTGGGCGGACGCATCGAGCAGCTTGTGTTTGTGCCACAGGAATTGGCGGAGCCTGCGACCGCGCGCGGGTTCGTTATTCGGGTCGGCGCGCGGGGCGTGCGCGGCGAGGCGATTTTACCCGGCGATTTGGTGGTTGTGCGCCCGCAAAGCGCGGTTCCCGAAGGTGATTTGGGGGTGTATTTGGATCAGGGCGATTTCGCGCTGTGCCGCGCGGACGCAATAGATGCCGACGCGAGCGTAACAAACCCGCGTAGCGACGCGGAACCCGTGGGCCGTGTCGTCGGTTTGATCCGCCGCTATTAAACTGATTTAACAAATAGTTGGAACGATTGAATAAACACGGCGTCCAATGGGTATATCCGAAATGTTCCGCGCCGATTTTGGGCGGAACTCCTCAGGGAAGAGGTGGGAACCATGATCGATACGGCTACCGCGATTGTCGCGCTGATTTGTTTGGCGTCCGTGCTTGTGTTCTGCGAATTGATGCCCGCGCTGGCGAGGCCCGATCCGTCGAGCGAACGCGCCACGGTATAAACAAACAACCTAAATAAAAACGCCGCGCTTGAATTATCAAGCGCGGCGTTTTCGTTTAGGTTGTCGTGGTTTACAAAGTCTACAGGTTTCGCTTGGCGAGTTCGCCCAAAACGGCGACGATAAACGCGGTCACGAACCACGCAATCGCAATCATGCGGGTGTAGTTGCTGAGCATTTCGTCGTAGCCCGCTTTGCCACGGAACGTGCCGCCGGGCGTGTTTTGCACGCCGCCGCCGAAGCCTTCGCTTTTAGGCGTTTGCATCGTGACGACCGCAATCAAAGCGACGGATAAAAGCACCAAAATGACCGTGAGTGCGCCGGTAATAATTGCCATTCGTGTGTGCCTTCGTGCCGCTTAGTTTTCGTCTTTTTCAACGACGCGGGTTGTTGTGGTCGTGGTGTCGCCGCGATCTTCGGGGTCGTTCGGGTTGACCGATTTCTTGAATTCGCGGATGCCTTCGCCGATGCCTTTGGCGAACTGCGGGATTTTCGTGCTGCCGAAAAGCACCAAGACGATGACACCGATAATCAGCCAGTCCTGCGTAGACGTAAAATAGGCGAGCGTTGTGGTAAGCATAATAGGTTAAACCGTTCCTTCGTGGGCGGTTTTTTCCACCGCCGTGTCGCCGCTGTCCGAAGAAAAGGATGCGGCTTGCTCTTGCTTGGCAACCGACTTCGGGCCGGGCGGAGCGATAAAATCGCCGGGTTCCGTCACGCCGTAATGCGCTTCATACGCATTGGACGAAGCCGCATAGGTCGTTTCCTGCGGGCTTTCATAATGCGGCAGCGCGGTGGTGGCGGGCGTATCCGTCACCGCTGTGCTGCTGTTTGTGTCATGCGACGTGCTGTCGTAGGTTCCGTAAGAATTGTACGAATCGTAGTGGTTGTTGCCGGTTAGCTCATCAAGATCGAGGGCTTTTTGCACGTCGTTGCGAACTTTGTTGAGTTCGCGGAGTGCCGTGCCGACCTGCTTGCCGATGTCAGGCAGCCGCTGCGGGCCGAAAACCAGCAGAGCGACCACCAAAATTATAATAATTTCTTGTGTACCGAGAAACGCAAAAACCATCAAAACCGCCTCGTTAGCTTGCAGTATACCGCGCCGGAACCTGCTTTTCAATTAATAGGACGCAAAATCGCGCGGTTTAGTGCCCGACGTGAGGGCAAACCCGGACAAAAGAACCGCGCAATTTACGGGCGCGCCTCTTCCCAAACGGTGGTAAAAGTGGCTTTTCGCTGAGGCGTGACGCTTTCCATATACAAACTTTCGCGCTTTTGCGGCGGGGCGTCCGGCGTGACACCGTGAAAAAGTTTACATGGAATCGACGCTTGTATCGTGACGCGGAAGGTGTGGTCGTCGTCATGGACAAGAAACGAAAAGCGCATCGCGGGCTGCGGGCTGACGCGCGTATTTGTCCAGTACTTGAAGCCTTCGGGCCTGCCCACGGTAATATCGTTTTGCGCGGGCTGGAAAGTGTCGGGTACAACGGTTTTTCCTTGGATGTGCAGCGTCAAACCGAGCGGCGCATTGGGCAGGGCGGCGTCCGTCATTTCGACAAGGGCGGTGTCGGTCACGCGGTTATCGGCAATCGTGAGTGTCCGGGTCGCCGAAACACCGGGGCGGTACTTGGGCTGCCGCGCGGACACGCGCCCTTTTTCCGGCGACCATTCGAGCAGTTCGCCCTCGGCCCAGCCGCTTTGTCCCAATCCGCCGACAAGGGGAACGTTGTGGTTCAAGCCCTGTGTGTAATATTCCTTGTGGAGCGGCGAACCGTAACCGACCGTGGACGTGTCGTGCGTCAAGTCGGTTACGCCGTGCCACAGTTCATAGGTTAGGGCTTCGGCCTGCGCGTGGGACGCCAATAACTGCCCGTAGTGGAAATACAATTGCCAGCCGTCTTTGACGATGAGGGCCATGCGGCTGGATTCCATATTGCGCGTCGTCGCGGGCGCGATTCCCGGTTCTTTGGTTAATCGGGCGTTTTCTTTTGCCGAAACGGTCACCGGCTCGATGAGTTCGGGCCACGAGCGCGTTTTACGGCTTTCGTAAACCCCGATTTCGGTCGGGAAAATCCGGCACGTATCGGCGAACAACCCGCGTTCGGGCGCTTTGTGCCGCGAGCCGTCGGCGGGCGACGGTAAATCGCCGGACGGGAACCGCAACGCGAGCGGCGCGAGCATTAAGTTTTCGGCCACCATCATTTCGTGCTTGATGTCGTTTTCGCGTCCCGAAAGGCCCGCCATCAGGAAAAACGGAAGGAGGGCGGACACGACAAAACTGTTGTAATGAAGCGACTGCTCGTACCACAGATAATCGCTGGTCATGCCGCCCGCAAGCTGGCCCTTAATCCCATAGGGCGCGTTGACGGCCTTTTCCCAAAGGTCGGCGTCGTTGTAAAGCAGTGCGACCATGCCTTGGGCGGAACGCTGCCAGCATCCGATATTGTGGTAGCTCAAATACGATTGATTGAGCATTTCGGCCTGCGGCTTGAACAATTTATCGCCCCACGATGTGCGCCGTTCGGGCGTGACCGAATCCCATAAAAGGCGGGCGACTTCGATGTGGCGGGTGAGCGTGCTGGCCTCGTCGAGCGACTGCCACATCAGACGCGACTTGCTGGCGTCCGGCTTGGTGCTGCGCTGCTGCAAGGGCCACTTCATATAGTTGTCGGCGTAAAAGTCCAACTGGCTTGCGGCCCAATCGGCGTACTTTTTTTCGCCGGTCAAACGGAAAAGCCGCGCCGCTTCGAGCATTCGCTGCCCGTGGTTGCTGCGGAACACGTACACCCAGCCGCCGAAAATTTTGGGCGTCAGCGCGACTTTCGGGTCGGACGGACTGCGAAGGGTTTCCGGCCCGGGTTCGTCGGGCGTCCATGTCAAAAACGAGCCGTCTTTGGGGCTGACGAAATCATGCCACCAACCGGCGACCCATTCGACCCGGTCGCGGCGCTGGGCCATCCAATCGTCGATGAACGCGCGCCGCTCCTCTGACCATTTTTTCCATTCGGGACTTTGGCTGACGCGGGTTCGCGCCCCGGCCCAATCTTCACGCGGCGTTCGGAGCGGACTGCCGGATGCGTCCAGAATTTTGAACTCGGCATACGTTGCGGCGGGGTTCGGTTTGGGAAAGCGTTCGTTTTTATCCATTGTTGAATTGGCTCCGTTGCACGAAAAAGGAATTGGTTACTTGTGTTATACCGAACGGCGTGACGGAAATTTTGCCTCCTCTACTTTCGTTTGGGTGGTACGTCCCATAAACTGGCATCGTGCCATGTGGCGATGAGAAACCACAATGCGCCTCCGGTATCCAGTAGAAAGGCTACTATTCCCAATGTCGCCGGAAGCACGCCGCCAAATCCGACAAGAACACCTGCCACAATAAGAAGCGAACCAATTACGGGAATACCGGAAACCCAGTGGTAGTTCGGTCTATTCTGAAAAAGCAGTGGCCGGATAAAGGAAAAATACAGGTTGCAGGCGGTGACAAAAAGAGCCAGTCCAATTAGCACCATACCGACTGTCAGGACGAGCGGGTGCGAAAAGTGGGGATGCGCTCGGCCCCATGCCAGCGACGCCACGGCCAAGCCCAAAGGCGAAAGTAAAAGGAGCGCACCGAGCGCGCGTCGCAGATAGTTTGGAGGGATCGCTTTTTTATCTTCGCTCATAACGACGGCTTATTCTGCCCCCCGCCAATTTTAGAACTTTGGTATGTTTGCCCGTTTGAAGTACCGGTTTGCTTTTTTACTGCACTTCGATAGCAAGGGCGTCCGTTAAGGGAACGTCGCTAAAAGAAATTCCATTCCAATAATCCGTGTAGTGAAAGCCTACCTGCGCTCTCAGATAGTAGGTTCCGGGCGGAACCTGCTTGCCCAAATCGGGCCGGTACGTCTGGTTCCATCGCAGCGAAAACGTGCGCGTTTCACCGACCGCAATACTGCGGGGATACAAAGGCGGCGCGGGTTCCCATTGGCGACTTTTCGTGCTTTCGCCGGTGGATTCGTCGAAGCTGTCGATGATTCCGCCGTATCGATCATCGGTTGCACGCACCGTGCAATTTGTGTAGTAAGGGATCGTACTCGCGTCGGATAGGGATTCCGTTCCCGTGTTTTGCACGGTAATGGTCATCGGCACAACTTCACCGACCACATAAACGCGCTTTGGAATGGTCAAAGAAAGGTTCCCACCGGGGAACTGGCGCGTCGTTGTCACGGAAGTATCGGGCGTCGGAATAGGGGTTGGCGTGGGATTGGGCGCAGGTGACGTGCCGCCCCCGCTTCCGCAGCCGCCGAGCAATAACAACGCGCCCAAAACCGCCGCCGCACCGGCGACCGTGCCAAACGCAAAACGACGTTTTGATGGGAATACGCGAGATAACGGAATAAATGCGTTCATTGCGCGAATTGTAGCACAAAACGGGTGGTTCATTCGCGCCTTGACGCAGAAAGCGAATTTTGGTATCGTTCGCCTAAGTTTGCTTTTAGCGAGGACAACGATGAACCGAGACGAATTACGCCGACTGTGGGACGAAATGAGCGCGGAAGGAAACTGGATTCCCTCGTGGCCCGATAGTTTACGCGGTTTGTCGGCGGAAGACGCGGCGTGGAAACCGGACGACACAAACACGGACGCGCATTCGATTTGGCAGGAAATCGTGCACGTCACCTTTTGGCGGCGTGTGACATTGGGCGCAATAACCAACGAACCGAGGCCGACCGACGACGAAGTCAACGCCCGCGAGTTCGCCGCGCCCGACCCAAGCAGCGACGGCGTCACGGAATCCGCATGGGCCGCCGCCGTTGCGGCTTTGGAGCAATCGCAGCGTGCCATAGCCGATGAATTGTGCGACGAAAACTCGTCCCTTGATTTGGAGCGCGTGCAGTATCATTTAATCCACGATGCCTACCATTTGGGCCGGATTACCCATCTGCGCGCGTTGCGCGGAACCCCGCCGCCCTTTTAATCGTTTACCAAAGCGAAGGAACAAAACGCCAAATGATGCAGCAAGAGCCGCCGCGAAAACCGAAGCAAACGACGTGGGGGCAGGTTTCCTATGGATTGTACTTTTTCGGAACCGCGCTCGTGATTGGAAGCTGGCTGAATATCGTGCCCGCGCGTATCGGCTGGCTGGGCTGGGTTTTGGGCATGATCGGCTGGATTATTCCGCACTACATTCGCTGGCAAAACGACCGAAAACAAGGGCGCGGGCAGTGAGCGACAAACGTTGGGGCGACGAGCGCATCCGCGATCTAAACGAGGATTTGCAGCCGCGTAACGAAACGCCCGCGCTGTCGCCGTGCCCGTGCGGCGAGGCCGCCGTGTGGTATCGCGCCGACATTCCCGCAAATCTTACGGTGTCGTCCGGCAAAGCGATCAGCGCGATGACGGCCCGCGACTTCCACGAAAACTTGTGTAACGAGTGCTTCGAGGCCGCGATTGATCCCGCCGCCCGCGCGAACTGGGCGCACGTTCCGGTGTAATCCCGTAAATCCGGTTTTGCCCCGGGCCGATAAACGACCCGGGGCAAGTGTCATTTTGCGTTAACCGGCGACGCCAATCACAAGCGACGCGGTATAGCCTGCTGACACGCTTCCAGTCGTCGCCAGCATTTGGTAAGTCGCTCCGTCGCTGAAGACATGGTCGGCGGCAATACTTGATACCGACGTGTTTTGCCCGTGGGAGGCATACAAAGAACTCGCGTAAACCGCTTGCGTGACAGACTGCGGGAAGCAAAGCTGCGAGATGACTTTCGCCGAAGCCGTCGAACTATAGGTGGCGTTCAGGAACACCTCGAAATGAATGTGCGTGATGCGCCCCGCGTACCAGCCGGGATAAATGGTCGTGAAGGTTACTGCTCCGCTACTGTTTGTGACCTGCAAACCGCGCAGATACGTTTCGCCCGCATGATTGCCGTTCTGGTTGGACGAATAGCCGCTATATTCGCCGCTCTTATTACAGTGCCAAATGTAAATCGCGGCGTTCGTGAGCGGGGCGCAACTGCCGTTGACGTTAACAAACGTCAAGTTCAGGGTTAATGGGACGCCCGTTTGCGTTTCCACGACGTTGGAGCGATTGACGGTGGAATTGTTAAGATACGTGGACAACGGGAACGGCCCGATTTCATCCGAAGGAACAAGCGTACAAGAACCCGCGCTCGGTGACGCAGACGGTGTAGGAGTGGGTGTCGCCGCCGCCATGACAGTCACACTAACGGTCGCTGCCTGCCCGGATTCGGTTTCAATCGCCCGGAACGAAGCCGTCCCGGCGGCGACGCCCGTTGCCGCCCCAATAGAACTCACGGTTGCAATGCTTGGCGTCAGCGAAGTGAACGTGACCGAACTGCTCGTGATAAGAACGGTAGCACCGGTCGAATCGTAGGCCGTGAGCTGCAGTGAAGTGCTGGTTCCTACCGATATGGACGAATCATACGAGATAAGCGTCACATGGTCGATAGTCGAGGCCATCGTGAGTGTGAGCGGCGTGACGGCGTTCGCCGTAATCGTGATACTTGTTTGTGCGCTGGCTTGATCTGTTCCCGTGCCGTCCGCGTTTGGGTGGGCCTGTGCCTGCACCGTCAAAGTCCCGACCGGCAAGGTGTCGAACGTCACCGTGGACGAGTTGCCGCTGCTCGGGCGGGCGACCACTTGATTGCCAACGACGGTCGTGCCGTTTAAGATGCTGACTTGAATGCTGTTGGTGGCGACCGGAATGAGTTTCGTGGTGGCGGTGGCGTCTTGCGCGGGCCAAACAATCGTCATGGTCGCCCGGCCCGTCGAACCCGACACGCTGCCCGAGGGGATAACCGAGCCACCATTACCGCCGCTGCCGCAGCCGGTCAAAATCGCCGCGCCCACGACGCCCAACCCTCCGCCGAACGTAACGAGGGCGCGTCGCCGTGAATAGCCCCGGGCTTCGCTTTCGGCGGGAAGAACCGCGCCCGATTGAACGGCCCGCACCTCGTCCGATGTGGCGGCGACTATTTTATTTTTTAATTCCAATAATTTCATGGCTTTTTACGTTTCCTTCTTAGTTGACGGTAATCGCGCCGCCGCCGGTTTGTCCGCCCGAACTGGTTTGCGCTTGAACGGTAATGGTTGATGTCGCGGTTTTGGTCGTGTCCGCCGCGCTGGTCACGATGACCGTGTACGTGCCCGCAATGGAGGGAGCGGTGTAAACGGCTGACTGCCCGTTTGCGACGAGCGTGCCGTTGGCGTTGCCGCCCGTGACCGAAAACGTCACGGCTTGGTTGGTCGTGTTGACGACGGAAGCGTTCAGGGTGACGGTTTGGCCCGTGCTGATTGTTGCGGAAACCGGATTGACCGACACGCCGACGACCGGCGCGGCTTCGACGGTCACTTGAACGGAGGCGGTTTTGGTCGCATCGGCTTGACTGGTCACGGTCACGATATACACGCCGGGCGTAGACGGCGCGGTATACACGCCCGCCTGCGTGATCGTACCGGCGGCATCGCCGCCGGTCACGGCGTAGGTGACGGCTTGATTGGTGGAATTGGAAACCGTGGCCGAAAATGTCACGGTTCCGCCCACGGTGATAGTCGCCGCGCTCGGGGTCACGCCAATCGTAATCGCCGACGCGGACGAGGTGGGCGTGGGCGACGCGGTGGGGCTTGCCGAAGCGGACGCCGACGGCAACACATAGGTGGGTGTTTGCGACGACGCACCGTTTCCACTGCCGCAGCCGCCCACGATAAAGGGAACGGGCAGCGCGACGGCGGAGGCGATAAGCCACGCCGAAGCGCGCACTTTTCGCCGCAGGGCGTTAAAACCAAAAGAGGATCGGGGCATTTCTTCCTTTCACGGGCGCATTGGGGCCGGATTATACCCAATCGCGCCAAGCAAGAAACTCGTTTGAAGAACTTTCTCCGCTCACTGTTCATGGTAGCAAGCCGACCTGAAAAATATCTGAAAACGGCGGCGATTTGTAAAAACTTTTTACAAATTGCCGTAAAAGCGGACGCGGGCCGCAAGATTTTCCGTATTAAGGGCGGCAAAGGGTACAACTAAACCGTGAACGCTTTTAATCGCCTTCGGGCTTCGCAGTATTTTTCCGCTCGTTCGAGTTCTCGCTTCGGCATTGGGGCCGCACCCCGCGCCGGGGCCGCACCCCGCGCCGGGGCCGCACCCCGCATCGGGGCCGCAACCCGCATCGGGGCCGGATGTTTTCTTCTTTCGCTCACGGCAGGAGTCGGCAGTAACCAAGCAGTGGCGCAGTCGCCGCAAAAGCAAGCCGTGATGCCGCCCGTCCGTTCGACGAACGCCCCGCGCCGCGTTGCCGTGTTCGGGCAGCCCGGGTTTCCCATCTATGGTGTGAGCGCGCTGATCAATCCCGTCCGCATCGCCCGAAATCTGAAAGTGGCAGGCGTGGACGCCGACGTGCTGGACGTGGACGCTTTATCCAATTCCGCCCGCTTCAACGCCCGGGCCTACGCCGCCGTGATTTTTCCTTACGGCAACACGTATCCCTCCGAAGCATTCGCCAATCTGCGCGCCTTTCACCTTGCGGGTGGCTCGCTCGTGACGACGGGGATTCCGTTTACGCACGGCGCGGCCCGCATCGCCGCGCGCGGCTGGAACGCAACCCCCGAATGGAACGGGTCGGTGCGCTTGGTGACCGGCATGGGGCCGCGCACGGGCGTGAGCGCCTTGCAGATACGGCACACAAACAGCGATTGGTCGGGCGTCAACTCGCCGCGTTTTGCCGTTAAACCGGGCGAAACCGTACGCGGAACGGTCGCCGTTAAAGACGGCCCGCCCGCCGTTTTGCGTCCTTCAACGCGTCGCCCGGCAAATAGCACGAACCGCCCGCCGCGCAATCAAGCCGACGAATTTTTCGTGCGGTTTTACGACGCCTCGGGCAGTTATTTGGAGCAAAAAGCCGTCGCGCTTCCCGCGCCGCCTATCGCCGGATGGAAAGCCGATATGGTCGTGGAAACCGCCGCGCCCGCAAAAGCCGCGTTCGCCGATTTATCCGTACAGGTGCGCCGCCGAGGCCGAACCGTGCTTGCCGCCGATTTTGCCGCGCAAACCAATGGCAAGGCCGTGGCGATAACCAACGCTGCCCTTGCGCCGTCGTCCTCCGATTTTGCGGATTTGGGGCACAAAGACGAAACCGCGCTGTGGGGGCCAAGCGGCATCGGCATCGGCGGCTTTTCCGGCCCGGATCCCGTTCGACCCGTCCCGTTCAAGGCGCTGAACGGCGACCCGCTCGGTCTTGCCAAAAACGCGAACTACAAAGGCGCGACGGGCGGAGGCGAACCCGCGCAATGGATTAACCCGAAGTCGCTTCCCAAAGGCGTCCAACTCGTTCCGCTTGCGGGCGATGCGGCCCGCCCGATTGTCGCGCTTGTCGTGCACCAAAGCGATAAGTTCGCGCCCGCCGTCGATGCGTGGGCGTACCGGCCTCCGCACAGCAGCGGCGACCGCGAAGACTACGATACCGAGCAACTCGTTTCCCGCGCAACGGTCGCCGTACTTACCCGGCGCGGCGCGATAACAAGTTCGGCGAGCAAAATCGCTTTGCAGCGATTGGATAAAGCGCCCGCACCCACCGTATACACGAACGTCGTTTTGCCGACCGTGCCGAAAACGTATTCGACCTTTCAGCCCAAAATGCCGCCGCCCGCCCGCCAACTCACGGTCGCCGACGTGCGCGGTTTGAACCGACAAGAGCGCGTCCTATTTCAATCCTTGCAGGGTTTGGTGAACCGCAAGCAACCGCGCATTTATTTCATTTACGATGACGCCGACAAGTTTTGGCTCGACCAACTGCAAAAGCAAGGGGAAACCGACGCGCTGGTCATGGTTTCCGATCCGTGGACATTGGTTAAACAGTTTGGGGGCGAAACCAAGGGCGTCGTTTTGTCCGACCCGAACGTCTATGAATCCGCCTGCACCGCCGTTACTTTGTCGGGCGCGGACGATTTGCTGGTGGCTTTGACGCCCGAAATCGCGGCCAAAACGGGTTTGCCAATTAAAACCGATTTGCGCGGCAAGTTCAAAAACAACGCCGACGCGATTCGCTTTATTCGCACCGACGTGTTGCCGCGCCTCGACCCGTATTTGACGTGCAGCCTCGACCCCGCCGTGTTTCATCAGGGCGGTTTGGACAGCATTATCGCGGCTCGGGGTTCCGTTTTCTGGATTACCGGCCCGAAATCGCAAGGTTTGCCCGGCGCATCGCAGGGCGAAGAAATGGACGAACTCCGAACCCTGTTCACCAAAATGCCGCTGGGCGCGGTCGTGCGCGGCTTTTGGTGGCACGGCGACGGCGTGGGAATGCCCGAAAGCGAGGGCGTCGCTTTGGGAGGCCGGTTCGGAAAAGTCACGCTCGTCAGCGATTTAATCACGAATTTGAGCGTGCATAGCGGCGCGTCGTCCGCAAAATTGACGCAAAAGCCGCGCAAGCCCGCGCCGCCGCTCGATAAAAACAAGGTCTACTTTTCGTTCACGATGTCGGACGGCGACAACCTGTGCACGTGGCGCGATTATTTCCGCCGTTATTTCACCGATCCGCTCCGGGGCACGTTCCCGGTCGGCTGGGGCATGGCCCCGGTTTTGGGCGAGTTGGCCCCGGATTGGGCGCGCTGGTACTACGACAACGCAACGGATAACGACGAATTCATCTGCGACGTGAGCGGCTATGCTTATATGTACCCGTCGTCGTGGGGGGCGTCGCTCAAAGATCGGGACGCCGCCTTTAAGTTGTTTTACAACAACACGGCCCAAGCGATGCAAACGATGGACATGAAAACCGTGCGCTTGATGGACGTTCAGGCAAGCGACATCGCGCGCGTCGGCCCGCTACTCCCCGGTGTGGACTTCCTTTTGCCGGATTACGGGCACGCTGGGTCGAACAAATACAACGAATTGACCTATTCTTTGCCGGATGGGCAGGCCATTTTCCGGGCCGCGACCAACGGTCAGGGCGCAGAAAATTTAGCGAATCAAATTCGCCTTCGGGCGGGCAAATCCCGGCCCGCGTTCATCAATGCTTTCATTTGGAACTGGGGATCGAAACTCAGCGACCTGAAGCAGGTCATTGATTTGCTCGGCCCGGATTTCGTCGCCGTGACGCCGTCGCAATTAAACGAGTTGTACCGGGAAGCCAAGAAAACCCCGACGACCGCGCAAAAATAGCCGTGGAATAAATTCCCGGCTACGGATTACAAAGTCCGCCTGCGCGGACTACAGAACTTGGAGCCGTGCGGTAAAACGCAGAACTCGCGTTTTACCGCATCCAGTCGGCGGAGGCCGACTTTGTATCCTTAGCCGGGAATTTATTCCACGGCCAAACAGCGTCCAAAATCATGGAAATCTTCAAGCGAAATTGGCTTTCTGTTCTTTTACTGTTGCTCGTAAACGGCGCGGCGCTGGCGTGCGTGGCTTTTGCCGTCGGCGAGGGCGTTTTTTCGGACAACCTCCTCGTTGCCGCGTTTCCCGCGCTACTTGGCTTTTTGCTGACGGTTTGGCAGCCGTGGCTGTTTTTCCTCTGCCTTTTTCCCGGCGGGCCGCACGCTGCCGTGCTGTACGCCGTGCCCGTGACGCTTATTATTTATCGCACCGAGCCGGGGCGGCGCTTTGTGCAGCGTTTGCGCGGATTCGCCCGGCGTTTAGGGCCAAAAACGGTGTCTGTATGCGCCGCAGGTTTCTCGCTTGTCGGGACGCTGATAACGCTTTCGGCCTATAAGGACTTCCCGGTACGCCATCGCGGCTTGCCGCCTGCGTCCATGCTGCCCGTGCATACTGAAGGCGGGGTCGGTAACGAAAAAACCCTGCCGCCGTACTTCTTGACCGATAGTCGCTACTATCCGCTGGCCCGTTTCATTGACGATGAGCATTTGTGGCGGGTGCGGGTTCCGCGCGACCGATTGCCCGCGCTCGCCAAAACACTGTCTTTGCAGCGCACTTCGATGGAAATGCTGCCCGAACGGTTTTGGAAGCAGCCGCCGTATTGGTGGAAAAAGCCGAGCGGCAGCCTTGAAACGTACCAAACCCCAAACGCAAACGCCAAGCGGGGCGAAGGATGGAACGCAAGCGCCGTTTACGATCCACGCACCCAGTTTTTGTACGTGTGGGGCGAAAACAACTTTTAGGCCGGATTTTATCTTGTGCCATATGAATAAATAGGGAGTCCAAAGCGAAAAAAGCGGCTAAACGCTTTATGAAGGCTTTGGCTTCGATAAAACGCCTGCTTTTGCAAGCCGTTTTGGTGCTGCTCATCAATGTCACGGCGCATGTTTGTGGCGCGGCGGTGGACGTATTTTGGAATTGGATGGATAATCCAACCGCTGCTGCATTCCCCGCGCTGATGGCTTTTTTGCTCTCTTTTTGGCAGCCGTGGGTTTTATTGGATTTCCTGCCCATCATGCGCAATTATCCGCCTATCGCCCTCTTGCTGCTTTCCGTTCCGGCTACCCTGTTGGTATACCGAACGCTGTTTCATCTGGGCAAATTGAACTGGGTGTGTTATTTATGGCTTCGGTTTCCGCCGCGTCAAAAGGCTGTCGCCTTCGCTTCATTCCTAATCTTGGGAACGCTTTCGTCGTATGTGGGCTACAAAGATATTCCGGTTCAGCATCGTGGCATCCCCGAAATCGTTAATGAGAACGGTGTGCAATTCGCTGCAAAATACGCTTTGTCCGACAGCCGCTATTACACGCAGGACAGATTTGTTTATTTTCACTATTTATGGCGGGTTCGCGTTCCTCAGCGGAACGTCGCGCCGCTTGTGGAAAGCCTGAACCTGAAGCGCATACCGCAGAAAAGTCTCCCCGCCGACTTTTGGCAGCAAGAACCGAAACCGATCTGGTGGCAGCGTCCGTCCGGGAACCCGTGGGAAGCGTATAGCGACCACCTATACGCTGACGGCCTGATTACCGATACTTGGCGCGACGGTCAATTCGCCGCCTACGACAGGCAATCACAAACCTTTTACTATTGGTTCCGAACCCACGATCACTGAGAGGTGAAGTCACGCGCCATACGCGCGGGCGAGCAGTTCCACGGGATGCACGATTTCGGGAACGGGCATATTTTTCGGCAGGCCCGTTTGTATCCATGCCAAGCAGCCGGGGTTGCCGGTCGCCACGATTTCGGCTTTGGTCGTGAGCAGCGCGGCAACCTTTTTTTGCTGTAATTCGCGCGCCATTGCGGGCTGCAAATAATTGTACACGCCCGCCGATCCGCAGCACTGGTCGGCGTCCGGCAGTTCGACATAGGTCGCGCCCGGTATGGCTTGCAGCAACTGACGGGGGGCTTCGCGGATTTTTTGCCCGTGCGCCAAGTGGCAGGCGTCGTGGTAGGTGATGCGGGCGTTGATGGGAACGGTCATCGGGAGCGGCCCCAAATCGTGCAGATATTCCGTAATGTCCTTGATTTTTGCCGAGAAGTGCGCCGCCCGTTCGGCCCATTCCGGCTCGTCTTTGAGCAAATGCCCGTAGTCTTTGAGGAACGAACCGCAGCCCGCCGAGTTGAGAATGAGCGCGTCCACGGTCTCGTTTTCAAAAAACGCGATGAGGGTGCGGGCCATTTGCTTGGCGTCGTCCAATCGGCCTTGATGCCCGTGCAATGCGCCGCAGCACGGCTGGGCGGGCGGGCAAATCACCTCGACGCCGTTGTGCGATAACACAGTGACGGTCGCTTGATGCACCGGCCCGTACAAAACGCGCATCACGCAGCCGGACAACAACGCGACCCGCCCCCGTTTTTCGCCTTGCGCGGCTGTGAACGCGGGAACGGGTCGCGCCGCTTCATTCAAATCGTCGGGAATGGGAAGCGCGGTATCGGTCGGCAGTCCTAAAAACTTGGCGACCGGCGACGGAATTTTCCCACCCGTCAGTTTTCCTGCTTTAAGCGCGAGCGCCATGCGGTCGGGGTGCGTCAGCGTTTCCAAGAGGCCGCTTCGCAAAACGCGCTCGCCAATCGGTCGGTGCGCGCCCTGCTCCTGCTCGCTGCGGAAATGTTCGAGCAAGTGCCCATACGGTACGCCCGACGGGCACGCGGTTTCGCAGGCGCGGCAGCCCAAGCACCGATCCAAATGGTAGCCCGCGCTGCCCGGTTTCCCGGCGTCGCCGTCCTCAATCAAGGGGAGTTTTTGCTCGAACACGCCGCGCATCAGCACGATGCGCCCGCGCGGGCTGTCGGCTTCGTCGCCAGTTGCGCGGTAGGTCGGGCAGGCGTCCAAGCAAAACCCGCAGTGGACGCAGGCCATCAGGCCTTTTTCCAAATCGTCGTGATTCATCTTTTAGATTTTAACAGATTTCAACCGCCAAGACGCCAAGAACACCAAGGTAAGAGAAGAAAGAGAAAAGGCAAAGGGCCGCGAAAAACCCCTCGCTTTACTCTCTTTTACCTTTGTCTTCTTTTCTGGTCTTGGCGCTCTTGGTGTCTTGGTGGTTTGAGTCTTGAATTTCAAACAAGAAAGCGGCCCGGATTGAGTGTGTTTTCCGAATCGAGGGTTTGCTTGAGTTTTTGCATCAAGGGCAAGGCGGGCGGGAGCGGCGACCAAATCGGGAAGTCGCTGGCACGACCCCGCAAACGGTTCGGCGCGTGCAAAAACGCGAGCGGCGTTTGTGTTGCGCCCGCCCATTGTATCATTTGGCGACCTATGGTTTCCGCCGTCGTGTCGCGCCAGCCGAACAGGAAAAGGGTCGTGTGTCCGGTCGCCGGGTGCGTGACGACCCGCGTTTTCGCGCCCTGAAATCCCAAACCGGCAAACGCTTGATGTTGGGCGGCGGCGTTTTCGCGCCGCCCGGCGGCCTGCGCGATAAGCAGCGGGGTCGGATCGTCCGCACTTGCGGGCGCGAGCGGATGCGAAACCACGCGCGGCAAAGCGGGCGCAACTTCCAAGCCGAACTCGCGCGCGATTTTCGTGCCGGTTTCCGCTTCATGATTTGCGACGGCTTCATAGCCTGCGTATAAAACGGCGAGCACACGCGCCTCGGTTTCATCCTGCAAAACGGCGAACGTCGGCGCGGTTTCGCGGAGCAGCCGGGCAAGAAACGGCGCGAGGGTCGCGGCGTCATCGCCGGTCGGCAAAATGAAAAGCAGCGGTCGGGCGGATTCCGGGCGCGGCGCGACCTTGAACGTCGCTTCTACAATGACGCCCAGCGTTCCCAACCCGCCGACGTGCAGTTTTGGCGTATCGTATCCGGTCACGTTTTTGACGACTTTGCCCCCGCCCTTGACGAGCCGTCCCTGCGCGTCCACGACCGTCAAACCGAGGAGCCAATCGCGCACGGTTCCGTACCCGGTGCGTCCTGCGCCCCAAGCGTTGGCGGCGATAATTCCGCCCACGGTTGCTTGTTCGGGATGCCCGGCATCAATCGGCAAAAACTGGTTCTTTTTGGCAAGCGCGTCCTGCACGGCTTGCAGCGTCGCGCCCGCCTCGACCGTGACGGTTAAATCTCCGGGTTCGTGCGCCAAAACGCGGTTCATGGGCGAAAGGTCAAGCACCATACCCGCGCGTTCCGGCAAATAGCCGTAGGTTTGCGCCGTTCCGCCGCCCCACGGGAGTACGGCCTGTTTCGCTTCCGCAGCCCGACAAATTGCCTGCTGCACGGCCTCAACATTTTCTGCTCGGACAATTTCGGTGGGTTCGGTTCCGAGCGCGTCCGCATACATCGACATATCGCTGTTATGGTATCCGGCTTAACGGAACCATGCTTCCCAAAGCGGTCGATTGGATAAGGACTGGCGCACGGGCAGTGTCGCATTGCCGCCGTAGTGCTTGCGGTAATTAATTGCTTTTACAATGAACACTACCTCGATTGCGTTTCCATCGTCCGCCACCGTTTTGGGGCCGAGTTTGAACGGCTTACGTACCGCCATCAAAACAAACGACTGGTCTTTTTGACGGTGCGGATCGTTGAAAGTGGTCACGCTGGTGTACGTACTCATGCCACCGTCCATGCCGACAAAAGGATTGGGGTATCTACGGCTGCCGGTAGAGGTTGCGTCGCCAGTCGGGGGAAAGTTATCGCTGTCCCAAATATCAAATTGCCGCCCTGTGTACCAGTTATGGTTTTCCGGGCTAAAGCAAACCGCTACATCCATGCTTCGGCCCTGCGGAACATGGAACGGGAACTCGGTAATGACCGATGCGGGCTTGCCGTCTTTTCGCAGTTCTATTCCGCACACAAAACTGTCGGCATCGCCGCTTTGCGGCAATGTGATGTGAAAACGCCACCGCTTCATTTGCAGCGTTTCGGCAATTTCGTTGGGTGCGGGCTTGATGGTTTCCACAACCGTGCCATCGGAAAGCCTGTAGGTGTACGGGTTCGTCCAATGGCGTAGCGGCTCTTTAAGGGCTTGCCCGCCCCAATAAATTCCCGTCGCCGCTAACAGACCCCAAACAAACGCACTTTTGGCTTGCATCATTGCTGACCTCTTTTCTACCGACTTTGGTTTGGTTGTAATTATACCGGGAAAATAGCCTATTTCGTCAATTTCGGCGAGCGAACCATGCGCGCAGCATCAGGCTTTGAAAAAACGGCACAGGCGTGTCAAAGCCGCCCGAGGCGATGATTTCGGCAACGTAGTTTGGCGGCAAAAGGGCAACGTCGCGGCCCCACGACGCCTGCATCTTTTCGATTTCGTCGTTTGGAAGCCCCGCCCAATCCATCATGCGCCACCAAACCGACGACAAGCGTTGGTACTCGGCAGACGCCCTATCGCCGGACAAATCCGAACTGATGAGCAGACCGCCCGGTTTTAAGCGGACGGCGATTTGCTTGAACAAGTACGCGGCGCGCGTTGGTGTCGGTCAGGAAATGCGAAACCACAAGGCAGGTTGCCGCATCGAACGGGGCGGTTTCGGGCAGGGTTTCCAAATAGCCGTCGTGGAACGTGCAACGGTCGGTGAAACCCATCGCTTCCACGCGGGCGCGGCATACGGAAAGCATCGGGGCTGCAGGCTCCACAG
>CAXTBP010000016.1:0-3725 GCA_964241985.1 uncultured Armatimonadaceae bacterium
GCTCGTTTTGTGCTCCATTGGAATGGTGACCGGTTTGCCTGACGCCAACGCGCCTGTCAATTTGATGATCGGCGAGGTGCAAAAAGGTTCCGCCGCTCAGGAAGCGGGCCTCAAAGACGGCGACATGATTTT
Organism: uncultured Armatimonadaceae bacterium; assembly: GCA_964241985.1. Taxonomy (GTDB): domain Bacteria; phylum Armatimonadota; class Armatimonadia; order Armatimonadales; family Armatimonadaceae; genus CAXTBP01. The sequence continues at coordinate 133 of CAXTBP010000016.1, forward strand.
GTCCATCAACGGCAAAAAGGTCGCGCTCGATGAAGGCCTCAAAATTATTCGTGCGTCGCCGAACAAACAGCTCTCATTTGAATTAAAGGGCGACGACGCCGAAACCCGCACCGTAACCGCGACGCCCCGCGAAAAAACCGTTCCCGGCGAAGACAAGCCGGTCGGACAATTGGGCTTTGCCGTAAATGTGGGGACGCAAACGTTCAAGCGCGTCGGGCCGGTGCGCTCGTTTCAAGCAGGCACGGAACTAACGAAACTCTGGTTTGAAAGCATCGGCGCGATTGTCAAAAGCGGGCAAATCAAAGATTCGCTCGGCGGCCCGGTGAAAATTTTCAAGGAAACGCAAAAAGCCTCCAAGCGCGGCCCGGGCGATACGCTCGCGCTCATGGGCCAACTTTCCTTATCGCTCGGCCTGTTTAACCTGCTGCCCATTCCCGTCCTCGACGGCGGTCACTTACTCCTCATGGCGGTCGAGTTCGTGCGCCGCAAAAAACTCACCGGCGAGCAAACCGCCCGCGTCTTGACCGGGGGCTTTATTTTCCTCGCCTTAATGACGGTCATTATCTTGGTGAAAGACATTTTCGGTTTGTAGCGTAAGTCGCGCCGCTCTTTTTGCTTGCAATCGGGGCGGCAATCGGTTATACTGTTTGCAATTAAATAAGCCGCGTCATGGCGGCAAACTCCGACGTCGCGCCATCTGCAAAATGCAGTGGCGCAATAGGACACGACCCTCTGGCAAACGTTATCAGTCATTGGGATGGTGTCCTGTTTTTGTTTGTGGCGTCGGAAGGTTTGTAGGGGTGTTCCGACGCCGGAAAGGAACCCTATGCCAAACCCAAATCTGCCGCCGAATCAGCAGGCGAACGCCGCTGACGCCATCGCAGTCCAGCCGGAAAAGTTTCGTGCCAAACTGCAAAACGAGCTGCTCAAGCAAGGCGTACCCAACACGGGAAACGAAAAACTTACCGACGCTCTGCGGCGTCATCTTCCCATTTTGTTCGGAACTATCGCCATTCCCGATGACGCGGAAGAAATGCGCTGGCGATTGTTTTTCGCGCATAGCCAAGATATGCAGGGCTTTCGCGCCGACATATTCACCGGTGGCCCTAACGAAGCCGACCATCCGACCGACGAAAACTACAAAGGGCTTCGTGACCGATGGCCCAGTGCAAAAGCGCTGATAGAAGGTCTCGCGGCCTTGTGGCTCAACCCGGGGGGGCAAAAAACGCTCCGAGCTATTACTAATCCATTTCGGCCCGTTGCGGAGAAGGCGTTAGGTATTGCACCGGCGCTTGAATTATTGCGCGGCCCGCTCGGCAATCCGGCAACGCGCATCTTTGCTGACGCCTACGAAAAACTCAAAGGCCGCAAAATTTCCCATAAAACGAACGTCATTGTGCGGGCGTATTGCCAAAACGCCGCCGCGCTTGCGCCGCACGACTACTGCTTCCGAACGTATTTGAAATCGCTTGCCGACCCGTTTTTACCGTCCGACGGTATTTCGAGCGCGGAAACAAAATGGGTCGAAGGCATCCAGCGTGATTTCTATAATGTCGGCCCTGCCCTCGCGCCGTACCTTGTCGCCGACTGGCTTTTGTATCTTTGGCTGGACGGTCAAATTTCGTGGTTCACACTCTACAAACCGGACAGCGTGTTTCTGCAAAATGCCCATGCTTACCTGCCGCCGGAAGCGACCGAAAATGAAGCAGCCTTTATCACGTACTGCCGAACGCTGCGCCTGCCGCCCGAATGGATTCCCGCAAAAAACTGGCATACTGCCTTTTACAATATCCCGCCGCGTTTGGTGAATGAGGTCATTTGGCTGGACAACAATCTGTCCACGCCTCCGGTTTCCGCTACGAAGACTTCTACCAAAACGAAAAGTGACACGTCTTCTACCGTTGTAACACTGGAATCAAAAACGGGTAGGCTGTCGCCTTCCGACATTCGTCCCGCTGTAAGAATTGTTCTTGAAGCCGCCGACGCGCCGCTTACAAGTTACGAGATTTTGGAAAGATTACCCGTTGTACTTCGTGACCGATTGATTGCGGAACGCGGCTTGCCGGGAGCCGGTTCGGGCAGTAATTTCAGCGCGGCAAGTTTGGTCACGCAGGCATTAGATGCCCTATTGCCTTCCAAAGATGCGCCCTATCGTGAATACAAAAATCTCGTTGGGCAAACGTTCGTCATCGCGGGGCAAAAAATTAAGCCGAGTGGAACGGCGATTGCAGTTTACCGCTTGTCCGCAAACGCTCCAAAACCTACCAGCGAAACGCCCACCGACACGGGTTCTGTTATCCTTGCCACGCACGGAATCGATTTAGACGACCACCTAACGACCCTCGATCCGGCGGATTATTCCGAAAGCACACTTACGCCTCCGGGACAAATCGCCGACCCCGCCGACCCCAACGTGCTTGTTGTTTCGACCGTTGATAATAGTTTAACGAAAACGGCGGAGGGAGATCCGGTTCAACATTTCGCGACTCTCACCGCTAATACGCTGGAAGGGCAGCATTTGTGGGTGGCTTTCACGTCGCGGCACGCGATGCGCCTTGCGCTTGGCGACGGGCCGAATACGCGACAAAACATGCGGCTGTCGCAGTTTGTCGATCTTTTCCTCAAGATTCAAAAAACGGGCGCGGCGGACATCGCCGGTATCGTTCTCGATCCTTTGGGGCCGACGCCGCATCGCCTTTCGCCCGACGATATGGCCCGCTGTTTAAACGAAGAATTGACGCTCGAACAAGCCAAACATCTTTTCCCCGATACCCGTTTGCCGTTTTATACCGCCGGTGTCGAGCCGCTGTCGCGCGAAACACCTATCAAATGCCCCATCCGGCCCGCAGAACACCCCGGACACGAGGGCGTAATTCACCTGCCGGTTCCCGTGAATATGAACGGCGGCAGTTATCTTGTCGCCTTTACGTCCTACGAAACCAATCAGCGGGGCATGGAGAACTTTGCTTTCGAGATGTGCGAGGTCAGTCTCCACCGCTTGTGCGATACGTTTCTTAGCCAACAAGAAACGTGGCAACTTTCCGGCATCGTTCTCGACCCCTTTGAACCAAGCGAAACGATTTTGTCAGCGAGCCAAATACTGGAACTTGAAACTGGCGTAATCACAGAAACGTTGCAAACGGATAAAATTCTGAAAATGGATTCGCCGCTCACGATGGTGACCGGGCAGACATTGAATGAAATTCAGCGTATTTTGGAACGCGCAAATATTCAGGAAGCAGGAGCCGTCGCCATTATCAAAATTGATATGACGGAGAGCCTGATTGTTTTTATCAATCCTTGTCACGAGAATACGTTAGGGCCGCTTTGGCATCAGATCCATAACCTCGTCACAAAAAGTCCAGAGTGCCATAGCGGGCAAATGGACATCGTGTTGGTGGAATGGAATGAAAGCTGGGCATCGATTGTTGCAGACTTCGGTATCAAATTGCTGCCGCCGGATCTACCAGCCAAAAAGAAACGCAAGATCGGCTTTTTGGGGTAGCCGTACAAACACAAAAAGCCCGGCTTCAATGAAGCCGGGCTTTTTGTTTGAGGCGAATTTATTTAGGTGGCGGAACGACGCCAATCGT